>NZ_JBMNDS010000009.1:0-184474 GCF_052543295.1 Streptomyces sp. SAS_270 | reverse complement strand
AAGACACAGGAGCAGACTGCCGACGCGCCGACCTCACCGCATCAAGAACTGAGCACGTTCATCCGTACGCGGCTGTGTACGTTCACGTGTACGCCGACAACAAGGTCGCCTTCACTCACCGCAGCAGCGGAGCCGATCCCGAGCTCGCCTACCTCGGCGCCCTGCCCGTGCTCTGTGACGTCACCGACCCCGAACAAGTCGAGAGCGCCTTCAAGGAGGTCGAGGCCGACCAGGGCCCGGTCGAGGTGCTCGTGGCCAACGCTGGCATCACCCGGGACAAGCTGCTGCTGCGCATGTCTGAGGAGGACTTCACCACGGTCCTGGAGACCAACCTCATCGCCTCCTACCGGCTGGCCAAGCGGGCCACCTGGAGCATGGTGAAGGCCAAGCAAGGCGGCCGGATCATCCTTGTGTCATCCGCCGTCGCGCTCAAGGGTGAAGCCGGGCAGACCAACTACGCGGCGTCCAAGGCGGGCCTGATTGGCTTCGGCCGATCTCTGGCCCGGGAGGTCGGCTCACGCGGGATCACCGTCAACATCGTGACCCCGGGCCTGACCGACACCGCCATGGCCGCAGCCCTGCCTGAGGCACGCGTCAACGAGATCATCGGAGACGTTCCGCTGGGCCGCATCGGAAGGCCGGAGGAGATCGCCGCGACCATCGCCTTCCTGGCCAGCGAGGAAGCCTCCTACATCACCGGCGCCGTCGTACCGGTCGACGGCGGCATATCCATGGGCCACTGACATTCCACGGTTACCCGTCAGCGGCCGATGGCGCCGTGAACAAAGCAACAGAAAGCAGGGATACGTGATGCGGGGGTTGCTGTTCCGCGGCCGGGCCCGAGGCCCCGCAGCGGACGAAGGGGCGAGCAGCCGGGCGATCAGCAGACGCGCGATCCGCCAGGAGTGCCGGCATCTGCTGGCTCAGATGCCGATACCTCGGCCCTTCACCCTTGAGGGACTGATCGCCGGGATCGAGGCGGAACGGGGGCGGCGGATCAAGCTGGTCGCGATCCCCGATCACCTGCTGGCCAATACGGACGTGTGCGGGCTGTGGCTGCGGCTGGACGACGTGGCAGTCGACCTGATCCTGCACGTGGCGGGCACAACATCCTTCCACCGTCAGCAGATCATCCTGCACGAGCTGGCGCACCTGTGGTGCGACGACGTGACCGAGGCCAGCGCCAGCGAACTGGCACGGCTCCTGCCCGATTTCCCGCCCGGCCTCCTGCACCGACTGATGGCGAAGGGCCGGGTCATGGCCCGCCACCGCTACGACTCACGGCCGGAGATACGCGCCGAAATGCTGGCCGACCTGCTGCACCACTCGGCCTACGCCACCGACTTCATCGAGGACTCCACGCTCCGGCACCTCGACGAGGACCTCTCCCACCTGAGCTTCATTCCCCGCACTCGTACCCCCCGGAAGAGCCGTGTCCCTCTCTGATGCGTTCGTCTCCATGATCATCGCCCTGCTGCTGCTCCAGGCGGTCGTGCGCCTGCCGACCGCCCTGCGGGGGCGGCGGCGCGAGCGCTCGCTGTGGGGTGCCTTCGCCGCCTTCGCCGCCGCCTGGTGGCTGCGCACCGACACCGGCCGCGCGGTGATCGACCCGCTGGGCATCACCGACCTGCCCACTCTCCTCAAGCACGTGCTGGCGATCGCCGGGATCTGCGTCCTGCTGACCTACGTCACGGACATCTACCACGACGAGGACGCAGGCGCCCGCCACATCAAGATCACCTCCACTGTGCACCGTGTCGCCATCCGCGCCTCGCTGGCCACGATCCTCTGCCTCGTCGCCGTGTTCTTCCTCGTCCTGGACCGTTCGAAAACCGCGGCCGACAGTCCGTACTTCATGGGCCGGCACGCCGGCGAGCCCGGGCTCGCCCTGTACCTAGGGCTGTTCAACACCTACGTCGCATCGGCCGCCGCCGTGTGCGGCTACCAGTGGGGCCGGGCCGCCCGGATCGCCCGCCGTTGGAGCCTGCGCACCGGACTGGCGATGATGGCCGCCGGCATGACCGTGATCGTCGTGTACTCCGTCGTGCGCACCGTCTACCTGGCCGCGACCACACTCCACCCCGCCGCTGCGGCAGCCGGCAGCGTGCAGGAACACCTCACCGACACTCTGTTGTACGCGGGATTCGCGCTCTGGCTGCTCGGCTCCCTCACGCCCGCCACGCACGCCCTCGGCGCGCAGGTCCGCGCGATCAAGGCCGTGATCGGCCTGCACCGACTGTGGCGCGACTTGGTCCTGACCATCGACGGCAGCGCACTGCACGCACCCAGCATGCTCCTGGGCGGCCACCACACCGTCTCCCTGCTCAATACCGTGCGGGACGTCGTCTCGCATGACACCAGCCCGCAGATCCGGCTCGGCCGGTTCGTCACAGAGATCCGCGACGTCACCCACGAACTGCGCCGCAGGGCACCGGCCGACCTCTTCGAACGCGCCCGCCGCCTCGCGGAGGCCGAGGGACATACCGGCCTGAATGCCGACGCCGTCGCCGAGGCGTACTGGCTCAAGGCCGCCATGGCCGTCGCGGGCGCCCCGGGCCGGGCACCTGCCGCCTACTACACCGCCGGCGACGACTTCGCCTCCGAAGTGCCCTGGCTGATGCGGGTCGCCCGCGCGTACCGCCAGGCCAGCCCGCACACCGGCGCAATCATGGACGCACTGGCTCCCACACCCCTCCCCCACCTCGCGAAGTGATGGATATGAACGCTCTGACCGCATCGGCCGCCGCCCTGTTCTTCAACGCCGCGGGCGAGGTCCTCATCGTCAACCCGACCTACAAGGACTACTGGAACCTGCCGGGCGGTGCCGTGGACATCGACCAGGAGGAGAGCCCGTACGACGCAGCCGTGCGGGAGGTCCAGGAGGAACTGGGCATCACCCCGCCGATCGGCGACCTGCTGGTGCACGCCTGGGTCACCGTTCCCGGCCGAGGCGCCCAGGTCCTCTACGTCTACGACGGCGGCATCCTCGGCTCCCAGGACCAGGACGGGATCAGCTTGCAGGAGTCGGAGCTGAGTGAGTACCGCTTCTGCCGGCCTGACAGCATGGAGGAGGGACTGATCCCCCCGCACCTGACCGAGGTCTGGCAGGCCGCCCTGACCGCACGGGCCGAGCGGAGGCCGGCCGTGCGCACGGTCCGTCTGTAGCGTCGGCCGGTCCCGGCTCTAGGCTGCTTCGGGCGGGGATCGTCACAGTTGCGCCGTCACGAACGAGGCGGGGCGCCTCCGCCGCCCTGGGTCTCCGCACGGGCCTCGTCGACCACGTCAAAGACGAACTGCAGCAGTTCGGCGGACAGCCCCTGCTGCTCGCCGCCGCGCGCCGCAAGGGCGACGATCTGGTTCTTGAGCAGCAGGGTCTCGGCGATGACCCGCTGTACGTCGGCGTCCTGCGACCAGATCAGCGGACTCGTGTTCAGTGCCTTCGCCAACGCGTCCAGCACATCGTCCTCCGCACTGCGGAGCGCACCGGTCCGCAGATCGCGCACCAAGTCGGCGGTGAGAACGTCAGTGCCCGTACTCCCGTTGCCGAGATCGGCGAGCTCGGCGTCGGAGAGCGGGGCCGGAAGCTGCTTCACCAGGTATGTGATCTTCTCGGCCAGCGTCTTCGGCAGCCCTCCGCCATCCCGAGACGCAGGCTGTTCCGCCTCGCCGGGCTCCGGCACGTCATTGCCGAAGGAACGCTCCTGCGCGCGCAGCAGCGCCTCCGCACTCACCCCGTAGCTCGCCGCGAGTGCCTCGACGTACCGCTCTTCCAGGCGATGCTTCGCGGTCTCCGCAGCGGCAACCGGTCCGGCCGTCTTCGTCCCGGTCAGCTCCCTGGTGGCCGCCTGCGTGTACCCGGCATCGGCTCGGAGATCGGCCAGGTCAGGATGCCCGTCACGGGGGAACAACTCGTCGAGGTCACGGTCGACCGCCCTGGCCAGTCCGGGCAGCTTCTCCGGGTCGGGAATCGAGCGTCCCTTCTCCCAGGCGCTCACCCGGGCACCGCTGACGCCCACAAGCACCCCCACTTCGGCTTGCTTGCGGCCGCACTCTCTGCGGGCAAGCAGCAGCGCCTGGGGGTCGAACCGGCGGATCGTCATCCAGCACGTCCTTCCTGGTCCAATACGGCATTCGTCAGCAGGCCAGCCACTTGATCGATGAGCCAAACGACGATATTTTCGTTTCATCGATCGGGGCAGCTAGTCAGCTTACCTCGGTTGCAGTCGTCGTGCCCACCAGAGACGAAACACCTCTGCAGCACGCCTAAGCCTTGGAGCCACTGCGTGTCCCCCCTCAGTCATCCCCTGCGCCGGTCACACCGGGCGTTTGACACATCCGCCACGTGCACCCACCAGGCACAGATGACGCTTCCCTTCGGCGCGACTTGTAGAGAGTCCTTTAGCAAGGTCTGGATGTTGCCGCAGGTCATGCATATGTTCGTCGTCCCCCGCCGGGCACTCCGCCCGTCGACAGACGACGCCAGGAACCGCATGCGGAACGCACGATCCAATTGGGTGCGATAGCCCTGAGCACAGCGACGGCGCCCAGGGAGCGGTAACTCCCAGACGCCGAACGCCAGATGGCACTCCTGCCCCGGCAAGGGCGGAGATTCACCCACATCACCGCACCGGCCCTTTCCACGGGGCACACCGGCGCGGGTTTCACCACGGAGGAGAGTCCCACATGCCGCCTGCCCTGCGCAAAAGGCCGGTCTCCCCGGCCAGCGCGGCAGCCACGCGCGCCCATCTGACACGCCGCTCGTCGACGCGCCTATCGGCGACCACCGTCGCACCGCAGCCCTGGACTCGCATGCACCTCAAGACGGCGGTGTCCCGATGAGCGGGCAAGCACGGAAGTGGGTGTGGGAGAGCAGCGCCAGCCGTGGCACGGCCCGCCTCGTCCTGCTGTCGATCGCCGACCGAATCCCCGACGAGCAGTGCGTCGCCTACGCCTCCATCACCGAGCTGATGGAGCGGACGAACGCCAGCCGCAACGCCGTGCGCACCTCTCTGGCCCTGCTCAAGGATGCCGGCGAACTGGAGGCCCTCGATGACTACGAGGGCCCGCAGCACAGCACGGTCTACCGCATGCCGCACCCCGCCGCCTGGCTCGCGAAGGTCGCGGCTGCGCAGAAGGCCGACCCCGACCTGCGCATCGAGGACATCGAACCCCTGACTGACGCCGACGCCGCCCCCGCGCTGACGGAACTGGGCGAGGAGCGGCTGCGCAGACACCGCATCTGGCGCACGGCAGGGCCAGAATCGGGCCCCCGTCGTCAGAATCTGCCTGGGTCAAAATCTGCACCCCCTCGTCAGAATCTGACCCCTCCCCGGGGCAGAAACCGACCCCCCTCCGGGGCAGAAACTGACCCCCAGAACTGTAGTGAACCGAAGGTGAACCGTAGGTACAGCAGCAGTAGTGCTGCCGAGGTCACCTCCGCCACCGACTGGCAGGTCGATGACGCCAGCCTGGCCTGGGCCCAGCAGCAGGGACACCTCGATCGCCTAGGCGAGCAGGGCCTGCAGGCCGCCGACGCGAAGTGGCGCCGCTACCGCTCCACCGGCAGCCCCCGCCCCGCCGCAGCCTGGGCGGCCGACTGGAAGTCCTGGATCGCCCGCGAGCACACCCCCACACCCCAGCGCCCGAACCTCTACGCCCTGCCCGGCGGCAGCCCCGCCCCACCGGCCGGCATGACCAAAGCCGACCTGCACATGGCCGCCCTGCTCGCCGCCGTCGACGAACCGACTGGAACGGAGTAACTACCTTGGACCGCCGCGAAGTTGCTGCCGTACTCACCTACGTCGGCCGCCTGGACCCGCGCACCATCCGCACCGACGCGGGCGAAGCCCGCGACCAGCTCGCCATGTGGCACGAGCTGCTCGCCGACGTGCCCATGACCACTGGTCAGGGCTGGGATGTGCGCGAGACCGTCCGCAAGCGCATCGTGAGCTCGCCGTACCCGATCCTGCCGGCGGATGTGGCCCGTGAATGGCACGCGCACCGCCGCGAGCGTCTGGCCCGGCACACCGACCCCACCCCGATGGCCGACCCGGACAACCCGCAAGCGTGGCGAGCGGAGCTGCTCGCGGCGCGCGACGCCGTGGCGGCCGGGCACGCCGCGCCCTCGGCGCACCGCGAACTCGCCGCCGGGCGTCACCGGCCGGGGCTGAAGGACCAGCTGGCCGCGGTCGGCTCGTACATTCCTGCCGCCGTACGCGCCGAGCTGGCTCCGTACCGCCCGGCCCGCGCCGCCCGCGAAGCCGCCATCGCCGCCGGTGGCCCTGACGTCCTGGCCGTGCCGTGCGAGTGGTGTCACGCCGACAAGAGCGAGCCCTGCCGCCGCCGGCGCATCTCCCTCGACGGCGCCGCCACGGGCAACGCACCGCGCGCCACCGCCCACCCTGGCCGCATCGACCGCGCCCTGGCGGCGCAGGCCCAGGCGCCCGCCGCCTGACCGCAGCCCGCTTCTCCACAGAAACGTTCCGCCTTACGTACGGCCCGCAGCCGTACCCCGAGCCCGCCTCGTCGAGCCCCCGCCGCACCCCAGCCACCACCGGTGCCGAGCGCCCCTCGCCGACGGAGGCGACTTCCGGAGACCGCCTTGCGCCTCATCACCACCAACAACACCCCGACCCCGGCTCTCCGGGGCATCGCCGACCACAGCTGGCAGGCCCGCGGCCTGTGCCACAACATGCCGGCCAAAGACATCGACGAACTGTTCTTCCACGCCGCCCGCGACCGCGCCGCCATCGACGAGGCCAAGTCGATTTGCGGCCGGTGCCCGGTGAAGAAGGCGTGCTTCGACTACGCCCTCGACAACGAGATCCGCCACGGCATGTGGGGCGGGCTCACCGAGGACGAGCGCCGCCCCTGGCACGCCAAGGTCAACAAGCGCCTGGACTACTCCCGGGTGAAGGCCGCCTTCGAGGGGCGCGACGTCCACCTCAGCGACACCGAACGTGAGGCCGTCACCCGCCACGCCTACGTGCGCGGCTGGAGCCCCGAGCGCCTCGCCCACAAGCTGCGCCTCGACCTCGGCTGGGCGCGCGACCTGATGCGCAACGCCGCCCACGCCGTCGCCGACCGCGACCGCTACTGGGACCAGGCCGACGAGACCGAGCCGATCGACGACGAGACCGCCGAGGACGAGGACGTCGCCCCGGCGGTGCAGGTGCCCCGCCAGGTACAGACCGACTCCCTGATCGCCGCCCTCCGAAAGGCAGCATGACTTACCCCATCGCCCTGTCCCTGCCCTCCGGCATCGAGCCCGTCTACCTGGTCGCGGCCGTCGGGATGCTCGCCCTCGCGCTGGCCGGCTGGTCGATCCGGCGTAACCGGAACCGGGCAAACGGCAAGCGCGTCGGTACTCCCGCGGTCTGGGTCTCGGCCCTCGCCGCCCTCAACTGCACCGTCTACTCGGGCGACACCAGCTGGCGGTTCGCCGCCGACTACCTCGACATGGCCGGCACCGTCGAGCGGGCCATGATGTTCAGCGCAGGCGAAGCGGCGCTGTTCGCGACCGCGCTGATGGCCCGGCAGAACCTGAAGACCCAGGGAGCGCCCGGCCTGCCCGGCGCCCTGGTCTGGGTGATCACCGGGGTGCAGGTCATCCCGGCGTACGCCGAGTCCGGCACGGTGGGCGGCACCGTGCGAGCCTTCGTAGGCCCCGTCATGGCAGCCGTGCTCTGGCACCTGGCCATGGGCATCGAGCTGCGGCTGCACAAACCGGACGCCACCTCGCAGGGGCTCCTGGCCACGCTCGGACGCGAAGCACGCGAGCGGCTCCTCTCACGCCTGGGCATCGCCACCCACAACCGCGATGCCGCGCAGATCACCAAGGACCGCGCGACGCGGCGGGCAGTGACCCTTGCCTCCCAGCTCGCCGCGATGTCGGCAGCCGATCGCGAGAAGGACACCAGGATCACGCGTCGGCTCCAGTCAGCTCTCGCCCGAGCCGGGGTCGGCAACGATCCACAGCAGCGTCAGGCTCTCCTGGAGCAACTGGCCGCCCGCCGACACGCGGCAGCACTCGCCACCGTCGACCTGCCGTCGCCCTGGGTGCAGGACGTGCGCAGCCAGGACGCCGGACACGAGGAGCGGTCCCCTCTCGTCCCCTCCCCGGTAGCCCTGCCACCGGACGAGAAGCAGGTCGGTCGGCAGCTGAGCACGGTCCCCAACGACGGTCCCCAAAACCGCAGGGACCGGGACCGTACGGAATCGGGGACGGGGACGGGGAGCGAGGGGGACCGTCCCCATCGCGTCCCCGACAGCAACGGGCACCGCGTACACCCCGACGCCGAAACGGGGACGGATACCGAAGGGGACCGTCCCCACACCGTCCCCAACGACAACGGGGACCGCGTCCAGAAGCCTGGCTCGAGCCTGCTGAGCGAGGGCACAGCGGCGACGATCGGGGACAGAGACGACGGTCCCGCCAGGGCCGAAGAGACTGAAGCCGACGTGGATGGTACTGCCGCAGACGCCCACGAAGGTGCTGCTCAGGGCGGTACAGGACCGTCCCCGGCAGCCGTCCCCCGTGGCGACGAGGGCCAGGAGCACCCGGACACGGAAACGGGGACGGAGACCGAAGGGGACCGTCCCCACACCGTCCCCAACGACAACGGGGACCGCCAACACCCCGACACCGAAACGGGGACGGAGACCGAAGGGGACCGTCCCCACACCGTCCCCGGACGCCGGAAGACAAAGGCACCGCGGAGTCGGCCAGGTGGCGGGAAGCCCAAGCGCCCTCGGCGGAACCAGCTGAGCGTCGAGGAGCGGGTCAAGATCGTCCGTCCCCACGTCGCCGAAAAGCTGGAGCGGGACGGGAACGCCTCCATCACCCGTCCCCAACTGCGCGAGATCTATCGCGACCTGGGGCTTCCAGGCGGCCGGAACGAGAGCCTGACGCCCGTCCTGGAGCGACTGCGCGCCGAGGCAAGGAGCACAACCCGATGAAGACCTGCCACAGGTTCGCCACCCTCAAGGCCGAGTTCGAACGGGACGTCTGCTTCCTACGCGGCCACGCCGAGCGCCACCAGGGATCCGCGCCCGCCAAGACCAGCGCGAAGAACGCCATCTCGGTGAAGCGGAACATGGCGCGGGCCCTCAACACACACCTCGACCGCTGTCGCGAGTGCGGCTGACACCTGCAAAGCAGCAGGTCACGCGCCTGACTCCGTATTCCGCATGGTGGCCCGGCCTCGGTCGGGCCACCGCTCCTGTCACGGAGGGACCGCCATTCCTGCCCGCTATCCACGTACACACATCCCGTCCAACGCCGAAGCCGGCGCCTGGGCGGAAGTGCTCGTGCGCCACCAGCTGCTGCACACCGCCGTACTGGCCCCCCACTGGCCAGTGGCTCGTCCAGCACCACCCCGATGCGCCCGTCCGCGTCCTTGCCGGCGCGACCGCCACGGTCGACCTGGCCGCCGAGATCCAGCACCGCATCCGCACCACGAGGAACCACGCCCGGTGACGAACCCGACAACAAACCCGGCTCCCACGCCCGATGAGCCGGAAGCCAACTCGACCTCAGCGCAAGCAAGATGGAGGTTCGGACACTCCCCCGCCGGGGGTGCGTCCGAACCAGTCCCCGCCCCAGGGGTGGCGGGGCCCGACCAGCGCCAGGGGGCGCCGGTCGGGAAGGCTGCGACCGAGGGCGGATCGCAGCCAACGCCCACCCGTACGGGGCGGTCGAGGGGGAGGTCGCGCCCGCGCGACAAGAAGCAGCGCCGCGCCCACAGCGTCCGCCTCAACGAAACCGAGCACGCTCTCATCCAAGGGGGCGCAGACACCGTCGGCATGAGCACGGCGGGCTTCCTCGCATACTCCGGCCTGGCCATGTCCCGCGATCAGTCGCGCACCGCCGTGGCCATCGCTACCGAACGCGATGTGCTCACTGAGCTGTTCGCCGCACGCCGGCAGCTCGGCTGGGCCGGCAGCAATCTCAACCAGGTCGCCAAGGCCCTCAACACCGGTGGCGAGGTTCCGCACCTGGCGGCAGTCATCGCCGACATTCAGCGCGCGGCCAAGTCGGTCCAGGCTGCCGCAGACAGGGTCTCCAACCGCCAAGCAGGCGAGGCCCCTTGATCCCCCAGGTCCACAAGCAGGGCAGCGGGACCCTCTTCCTGCTCAACTACCTCTACGGCAAGGGCAAGCGCGAGGAGCACATCGACCCTCACCTGGTCGCCTCGTTCGACGGCATGGCCCCCGACCCTGGCCGTGACCCGGGCGTGACGAGAAGGGATCTGCAGAAGCTCCTCGACCAGCCCTTGCAGCTCCTCGACCCCGACCAGCGCCCCGAGAAGCACGTGTGGCATCTGTCCGTACGAAATGCCGCCGAGGACCGCATCCTGTCCGATGAGGAGTGGGGGCAGATCGCACGCCGCATGGTGGCCGCAACCGGTATCGATCCGGGCGACGGTGCGGGCTGCCGCTGGGCGGCCGTTCGCCATGCCGATGACCACATCCACATCATCGCCACGCTCGTACGCGAGGACGGCCGCCGTCCCGACCATCACCGCTCGGGTAAACGCGCCCAGGCCGAGGCTCGTCTGCTTGAGGTCGAATACGGCCTGCAGCGAGTCAATCCTGGGGACGGCACTGCGGCGAAGAGGCCCACCAGTGCCGAGCGCCACAAGGCCGAACGCCAGGGCCGGGAGCGGACTGCTCGTGAGGAGCTGCGCGAGACGGTGCGCCGCGCCGTCGCCGGCGTGCGGAGCGAAGGGGAGTTCTTCGACCGCCTGACCGCTGCCGGCGTCCTGGTCGAGACGCGCGTCGCGCCCTCCGGTGACCTCCTCGGCTACAAGGTGGCGCTCACCGACGACCTCAACAAAGACGGCGAGCCGGTGTTCTATCCCGGCTCGAAACTCGCTCCTGACCTCTCCTTGCCCCGTATCCGTGAGCGGTGGTCCGGCGATGCCGCCGGCCGCGATCCCGACCCGGATCGTTCGGCTGACTCGCCGCGCGTCACTCCCTCGACCGCTCGCCGCCAGGCGACGTCGGCGTCCTGGCAGGCCGTACTCATCATCGACCAGGGCGACGACGGACAGATTTCCGCGGTGATCGCTGCGTACGGTGAGGTGCTCGACGCGCTCGCCAAGACCTCGGCCGCACACACCCGTCGTGAACTTCGAGAAGCGGCCTGGGCGTTCGAGCGGGCCTCCCGCTCCCACATCCGGGCCGAGCGCGGCCACGACCGGGCCCTGCGGCAGGCTGCCCGAGACCTCGTCCACGCCGGGCCCGCACTCGGCCGCGGGCGGGACGGCGCCACCACCGCCATGTTGATCGACATGGCCATCTTCTTCGTCCTCGCCGCCGCCCACTGGCACGGGAAGAAGGAGCATGCCCAGCAGGCCGCTGCTGCCCGCCAGGCTGCCGAGCATCTGCGCGCCGCCTACCAGGCCGCCGCACCGATGTACCTGGGGCCCATGCACCAGCGTGGCCGGAACCTGTCCCAGCCCCTTCAGCGCAAGCAGACCGCCTACCTTCGCCGGGCGGTTCCGGAGCTGGCCGAGCAGGTCCTCGCCGAGCCGGGCTGGTACGCCCTGGCCGCCACCCTCGCCGACGTCGAGCGCGCCGGGCACGACCCGGCCGCGCTCCTGGCCAAGGCCGCCGAGCGACGGGAGCTGGACACCGCGGAGTCGATCAGCGACGTCCTCGTGTGGCGGCTGCGGCGCATGGCCGACCTGCCCGCAGACCCGTCCGGCGCGCCCGAGCACACCACCACTGCGCCCACCGCCACCCGCCCTCCCGCGAAGCGGCCGGCGAACCGAAAGGAGCGCTCCGCCAAGTCCCGCTGAATTCAACAATCTTAGAGTTGCAGCAGGTCAGGTACTTACGGCACTCTCCTCGTGCAGGCGAGACGACAGAGATGGAGACGGCATGTTCCGAGGTAACCGTGCGGACCGAGAGTTCCGTGAAGCCCAGCGTGCCGGCCAGGCGCTGCTGGCCATGCACACCGAGTGGCCCGAGGCTCCCGCCCCGGTCTCGGCGCCGGCCCCGGCCACGCCGACCGACGCCACGGTGGTGCCCGACTTCCTACCGCCGGAGTTCCGGGCGCCGTGCCGCCAGGACGTGTCGGGCTTCATGATGCGCTGGGACCTGCCGCTCGTCATCGACGGCGAAGTCCACGCCTGCCACTGCGGTGCGTACCGGAACTGGATCGTCTTCAACATGCGCGACGACTCGGTGTGGCTGCGCTGCGAGGCCGGCCACGAGGCACACGAGACCCGGCTGGACAGCGCCTGGTACAACCGCAACTCCGGTCCGGTCGACCACTTCCACCCCACCCTCAAAGACGGCCTGCGCCACCTCGGCCACTGAGATACGCGAAACCCCTTCCCTTCACCCCTGCGTTCGTCGGCACCCGGAGGGCCGACCCAGTCAGACCATCCGTCTCGCATCGCCGAAGGGGTTTTTCGTATGCGCCGCTCCACCACGACCCTCCTCGGTCTCAGTGCCGTCTGCACCGTCCTCGTCCTGACCGGCTGCGCCGGCCATGCCGAGTCCGCCGACTCCTCCGCCGCCGCGCACCGGGGCGGTAGCACGCCCTCGGCATCCGTGCCGCTGTCGTCGACTCAGCTGAACCAGCGGCTGCTCAACGAGAGCGACCTGGGCGAGGGCTACACCCGCAAGCCCGAGGCCCCTCGCCGCAACGACGACGTGACCGTGATCGGCTGCCCGGCGCTGGAGAAGCTCGGCGGCGACACAGCCTCCGGCTCCGGTCTCGACTTCGCCCGCAAGGCGAAGGCGTCCTTCACCTACAGCGGCAGCAGCAGCTCACTGGTGAGCTCGCGTATTCAACTGTCGCCAGTTCTCCGAGGAGTCCAGCGTGCAGGTCACCGTGTGTCATCGCTCGCGGTGTGTCGTCTCTACATACCACCGAAACGAGCTCCGTTCTTGTCACTCGTTCGTTCGAAAAGTCGACGGTGAGGGCATGGGTCCAGGACACCTGGCGTAGGCGGTGCCCGGTTCGAGGCTTGTCGGCAGTGGTAGGACAGGGGCATGACTGCGTCCTCATGGCCTAGGTGTGCTGCCGAAAGCAACTGCGGTGGAGCTCCTTTCGGCTCATCTGACCGCTGCTTCGCTCACCTCGCCCCAGAGGCACGGCAGTTGGCGCTATCACCTGGTGGGGACATAGATGTCCGAGGCGTCTCGTTCACCCGGCAGTTGCTAAGCGACCTGCGCGACGGAACTCAGAGCGTCTTCGGAACCGCTCGGTTCAATGGGGCGACGTTCGAGGAAGAAGCGGGGTTCGACGGTGTCCATTTCAAGGGCGCGGCATTCTTCCATGGCTGTAGGTTTGACAAGGACGTCGTCTTCACTAACGCACGGTTCGATGACTATGCAGGTTTCGGTCGAACGCACTTCCGCGGCGATGTGCGTTTCGAGCGTGCACAGTTCACTGGCAGAGCGTGGCTCCGGGCAGCCACGTTCGACGGGGTGGCCCGCTTCGGTGAAGCAAGGTTCGACGGCGAAGCCCGCTTTGATGGGGCTCGGTTCAACGGTGAGGCATTGTTCTCCCGGGCGCATTTCGAGGGCAACTCCGCATTCGGTGGAGCGAGGTTTCATCAAGACGCGCGGTTCGACCGGGCCGCATTCTACGGAAAGTGGACAGGGCCGTTTGCTTGTGCGAGTCGGGTTCACCTGGTGCGCGCAACGTTCCACAGTCCGATCCGAATTAAGATCGCAGCGCCGGGAATGGACGCTCGCGGAATCCATCTCAGGGAGACATCCGTTTTCTGGTTACGCCAAGCCACAGTGGATTTCGCGGATGCCCGGTTGTCTCAGCCCGTGACGATCGCCACCCACCCCGTGCCCTTCACGGGGAAACTTGCTTCGGTAGCTGGCGGTCAGCAGGTGAACGGGGAGGGCCTCGTCAGGATCGTCGATCTGAGCGGCGTGGACACGTCGCTTCTGGTACTGAGAGACATCGACCTGAGCTCGTGCACGCTGGTCGGCGCCTATCGCCTGGATCAAATATCCTTGATCGGCCGGTGTCGGTTTGATGTACCGCCGGCAGGTACCGCCCTGGGACGTGCATGGTTCCCCGTGCGCCGCTGGACACGGCGTCGGGTGCTCGCCGAGGAACATTATTGGCGGGCTGCGCCCATGCAGGGCGAGCTCAATCGCAGAGGATGGAAACAGCATCCTCTCCACACTTCAGGGGAAGGAGTCGCACCGCCGGCCGACGTTGCGACTGCCTACCGGAAACTGCGCAAAGCACTCGAAGATTCTCTACATGAGCCTGGTGCAGCGGATTTCTACTACGGAGAAATGGAGATGAGACGCCGCGATCGAGAGACCCCTCGCGGTGAGCGCGGACTGCTCCACGGCTATTGGGTGGTGTCCGGCTACGGGCTCCGGGCATCTCGGGCCCTGAGTTGGCTCATGGTGGCTATGACGGCGACTGTCCTGCTGATCATGGGATGGGGATTGCCTGATGACCAACCGCAGTATCTGGCTGTGCCTGTTCAGGTGGACACCGAGGTCGACGTATCCGAGCCACGCCTGGCTATGCCGCTCGCTGACCGATGGACAGCCGAGCGGGCGGAGCAGGCCAGTCGGCTCGTGTTGAACTCCGTCGTCTTCCGTTCAAGCGGTCAAAATCTCACCGATGCAGGCACGTGGATCGAGATGGCTTCCCGCTTCACTGAGCCGCTCTTACTGGGTCTCGCGGCGCTCGCGATTCGAGGACGCGTGAAGCGATCTTAAGAAAGATGACTCACAGCACTGGCGGTATTCCTCGGACTGTGGCGGGGTGTGGTCACTGTGAGTGGTCGCCGGGGGCGTAGTGACGCCAGGCCCCTCCGGCGGCTTCGGCGATCCGGGTTGTGTGGTCGTCGTTGTAGCCGAGCATGCGGGCGATCACCGGGGCGGGGGCCTGGAGGACAAGTTGGCGGATCGCGGCTGTGCGGCTTGGCCGGGTTGGGAAGCCGAGATGGCGGAGCCGAGGCGCGAGAGCTTCTGGGGTCATGGGTTGTCCGGCCCGGCGTCCTGGGAAGAGCCATTGGGCCTCGGGGTTGGTCGCGGTCTTGGTGTTCGGCCGCTTTCCCAGGTAGTCGAGCAGCATTCTGTCGAATGGCGCGGGAACGGGTGATGGTGGATCGCCAAGCCGGAGACAGACATTGCTGTCCTCGTGCTGAACGTCGTCGGTGCTGAGTCTGGAAATCCGTGTCAGGGGCTGCGCGTAGAGGAGGACAAGGACGGCGGCCACGCGGTCCTGGAGCGGGACGTCGTCGCGGTTGACGATCTGTCGCAGCAGCGCGAGTCGCTGTTGCTGGGTGATAGGTGCGGGATTGTCTGTCGAGCGGTGCGGGAGGGTGACGGCGGCCATGTGGTTGGACCGCATGGCCCAGCGAATGAAGGTGTGGGTGAGGCGTCTGGCGGTGTAGCCGCCTGCGTACCAGCTATCGATCTCGGTCTGTGTGCAGTCGGCGAGGGCTCGCCCTCCCTGGGCAAGGTAGTTGAGGAAGGTGATGGCGAGGTGAATCTCGTTGCGTGCCTGCTTGGTCTGGCTGCCGTTGAGCGGGCTGCGGCCGGCCAGGGTGCGCAGACGGCGTTCGATGTGCCAGGCGGCGAAGAGTTCCAGAAGCTTGCGGTGCTCGGGATCACTGACTGTTGACAGCTTCTCGGAGAGCCACCGCTGGAACAGCAGAAAGTGCCGATCGGCTTGCGGCAGGACGCCGCACTGCACGAGGAGATCGCGCAGGTAGGCGACCGATCGCCAGGGTGTGAGCTGGCTCAGCCCCTCGTGGGTGAGCGGGACTTGGTGGCGGGCAAGAGCCTTCAGATTTCGCTGAACATGAGGCAATTTGGCCCAGGTGATCCCGCCCCAAGGGCGTTCCATCTGTCGGAGCGTGTCGAACAGCGGAAGAAGTTCAGGCCGGGTGCTGCCGGAGCCATCGTCGAGTAGTTCGCGGAGATGTTCGGCCAGGACGCATCGGCCGCAGACTCCGCGGCGGTAGCGTCGCGCTTCCTGGCCGCACCGTTCGCAGGTGAAGTCACCGAGGCCACCGGCGCAGTCGGTGCAGAGCTTTCCGCCGTCGGCAGCGATCCCCGGGGTCAACCGATCGATGCCGCAGCCAGCGCAGGTTCCGTAGGTTTCCAGGGCCTGGCCGAAGCAGCGTCCGCAGAGGTAGCCCTCCGGCCAGTGGTTTGCCTTCAGCTGCACCGTTCGTCGGCATCGTGCGCAGAACAGGTCCTCGGCGCGGACACGGGTGCGGCTCATCCTTCGGGCCTGATGCGAGCGCGCTTAGGCCGGACGGCCGACAGGTCGACGACCGCGTCGCCGGTGGCGACCCTGCGGACGGCTGCGTTCTCAGCCCTGGTGGCGATCAGATCGGCCGGGGTGCAGTCGAAGATGTCGCAGAGCGCGGCCAGCACCGGCAGGGACAGCCGCTCGGGAGTGCCAGTGACCAGCCGGTGGACCTGCGAGAGGGAGAGTTTGATGCCACGCTCGGCGAGCGGCGGGGCAAGCTCGCTGGTGGTGAACATCCCGGCGGCGGCCATCCGCTCGCGCAGCCGCCACTGATAGCTGACCTGGCGTTTCATCAGGCTCTCCTCGCGGGCCTGAGCGCGGCTTCGACCGTGGCGTCCAGGGCACGACGCAGCGTGCGAGTACGGAAGTCGGAGGACACGCACGTATAGATGGCCGTGGTGGACGCGTGATCGTGGCCGGCCTGCTGCTGCACGAACAGTGCATCCCAGCCGTCCTCGATCAAGTGGGTGACATAGGACCTTCGCAGCGAGTGGAAATCCAGGACCGGATCCAGGCCGAGGTCGTCGCGGTAGGTGGCGAAGCGGGAGTCCAGCCGTTGCAGTCCAACCCGTCGGCCGCGTTCGGACGGCCACAGAGCGGGCCCGTCAGCGTGCCGCATCGCGGGCCTCACCTCGCTGACCCACTGCTCGAGGATCTCGGCCGACCACTTCCACACGGACAGCACGCTGCGGCGCTTCGGGGGCGAGCCCTTCTTCGCCTTGCCGTGCCGGACGTAGCAGACGCCATACTCGCCGAACTCCGCCCCTTCGGGGTTGCGTCCGAAGTCGGCTGTGTCCAACATCCGGGTCTCGTTGCGTCGCAGCCCGTATGCGTACGCAGTCTTGAACAGCATCGCGTCGCGGAAAGCAGGAAGCCAGCCCTTGCGTCCACGTCCGCGGACCCGGCTCACCTCATCGTCGGAGTGGTCGAAGAACGCCTGCAACTCGTCCCGGGTGAAAGCACGTTTCGGGGCCTCGGCCTCACACTCCTGCATGTGCACGGCGGTGTTCCACTCGTGACACACCTGGATCGGATGGGTCCCGAAGCGGCGCTCGCACTCGGCCGCCCACCCGTAGGCGGGATCGGTGGCGTAATCGCAGAACAGCCGCACTGCCACCTGGTAGCCACGCAGGGTTGAGCGGACACAGCCGCTGACCGCCCGAAGATCACCGAACCAGTCGTCCGCCAGCGCCGCGGACCAACTCCACGGAAAGGCATCCGCGTGCGCGGCGAACGCCCGTACCTTCCACTCCCGGCCGTTGATGGTCGATAACGCGAGATTCCGTGCCAACTGCTGGTTCCGCCAGCCATCGAGCATTGCCTCGAAGACCTGCTCCTCCGGCCGCAACAGCGGTAACCCGTCGGCCAGATGCAGCCGAACAGCCCCTGGCGCCAGCCTGTCTTTACCCGTCAATTCGTCACGTTCCGTAGGTCGCATCGAGCGCGAGAATCTCGCATCAGATGCGAGGGGTGGAGAGGAACGGCAGGCCAGCCATCCGATCGAGTGAAGCAGAACGACACCGCCCCGCCCTTCGGATACCGTCTCCGCGGACGAGCACCCGGGCCCTTATCCGCTGATCAGCGACCTGGCCACACCCTCCAGGGCCAACAGGCCGCAAAACGCGTCCAGTTCGCATCAGATGCGATACGCGTCGGTTCCGAGGTGAGCGAGGAGCTGTACAGCGACAGCGCCGCAAAGCCGTCCAAAGGCATGTCGAAGGTCTTCGACGCGATGCTCTCCTGCCCCTCGTACCAAGTGGCCTCGGGGAGCACGGTCGTCGACATGAGTACCGAGAAGTCGGCCGCGCCCAACCTCGGGGACGAGCAGTGGAGCCAGCTACTCACCTTCTCCGCCGGCGGACAGCGCAGCGTCGTCAAGCAGACGGCGATCCGCACCGGCAACATCCTGATCATCGTCTCCGGCTCACCGGGCCTTGTCGACACCCACCTGGGCAATGCGCTCGCCAAGGCACGCACCGCCCGCTGATCCGCTCCTCCACCCGCCCCGGGGGGGGGGGGGGGCCACCCGACAGGCCCGGACACCGGGGTTCGTCGTATCGGGCACTCAGCCGTCGAGGCGGAGTTCGCCTGGCTCGTACCGGAGTTGGAAGGTCTGGGCATGCTCCCCGTCCATCCAGTACAGGGTCATGGTCGACAGCATGCTGCGCTTGACGTACCGGGTTCGCGCCGGCATTCCTTCGTCCTGCGCGACAATCCAGGCTTCCACCCGCTCCGGCAGACCGAACCGGAGCGCATAGGCATCGGGGTGCTCCGCGGAGCGCAGCTCCCAAACAGGATGGGACGCTGCCTGATTGATATGGCGCAGGCGCACCGCATGCGTGGGGTGCGCTCTCGCGTAGTCCACGAAGGCGTACAGGTCATCCGAGGTCAGGCCCAGGACGAACGGCGCTGCCGGAAAGGCCAGAACAAGGCCCAACTGTGACCGGCTGTACAGGGCCTGAGCAAGGCCGTCGAGTGGGCCGCGAATGGCATCGGGCAGTTCCACGTCGCCCGGGTCCATTTCCAGCAGCGGGCCACGAAAATAGGTGCGTATCTCGCGCACCTTCGGCCGCTCGGCGGCCGGAGTCGCTTCAAGGACGGCGTGAATCGGGTCGGCGGTGTTCTTGACGAGATTCCGCAGCACGGCGAAGTCCGGGGCGGAGAGGTCGATCAGGGCTATCTGGTGAGCCAGCGCGTAGTCCTGGGCCTCCGGGCTGAAGCCGGACGTGGAGAAGATCGCGTAGCTGTAGCGGTATCGCGTCCGTGGCCGTCCGGTGCCCGCAGCGGTGAGCGTAGTGGTCTCGCCCTCGTTTACGTCGTGGATCACGCCGTGCCCGTTGCGGACGGTGGGCAGACCGACGGGGGCTGTGGTCAGGTACTTCGCCTCGACGAACAGCCGTACTGGCAGGGAGAACGGCGGCACGTACCGGAACTGGCCGAGCGCATCGACCTGGTGCCAGGCGCCGCGTCCGCGGACCAGCAGACCGTTCTTGTCCTCCTTCAGGACCTTCCACGGCTCTTTGTCCTGGTCGTCGTCGGCCGTGAGGACCTCGAAGCCGCTGGAGCGCAACAGCCAGGCCAGCACCTCCTCCAGGAGGTAGCCGCGCAAGGGTCCTTTGCCGATCACTTTGACAGCCACGCAGGCGATCCTACGTACGGCCTTGATCTTGCTTCCAGGGTGCTGTTCGGAGCACTGATGCCGGTATGCCAAAGGCCCGGTGGTTCCCCGCTCGTGAAGAGAGCGGAACCACCGGGCCAGGGATAAGGGGGCATCGCCCCGTCGATCACGCGCCTCGGTCAGCGGCTACGCGCAGCCGTCAGCCGCGGCGGACGACCGTGAGGCGGTCCTCCGCGCCCACGGGCAGCGTGCGCCGTGGTACCGGGCCGGGTGCGGCGAGCGAGGAGGCAAAGGCCGCGACCATCTCGTGCGGGGCACTTGCGCTGAAGCTCGTACACCACAGGTACGGCGCCCCGAGTACGGGCTCCGCCCACGCCTGCCACCCCAGCAGGTCATCGCGGGGGTCGGCGTCGTGGATGAGCGGCGGCAGCATCTCCAGCGAGACGTTCGTGGAGAAGCCGGGATCGGTGGCGGTCGTACGCGGGCGGTCCATGTCACGCAGCCACCCGCGGGCGCTGAGGGCGGTGAGCACCGCCTCGGCGTCCTCGAGCCCGGCATCAGGGGTCTCGCTGGCGTCGAGCGCGAGCAGGAAGTCGGTGAGCGCCTCGTGCGGTACGCCGGCGGTGAAGTAGGCGTTCCACTCGGTCAGGGCCGAGGCGGGGTGCGGGCGGGCCGACATCTGCCAGGCCACCGAGAGGCCGCCCAGCTCGAACGGGTAGGCGGCGAGGATCCACTCGGCGGCGCGCAGGCCGTCGGGGCTCACATAGAGCAGCGAGTTGCAGGAGGTCGGCCACATGCGCCAGCCGAGGTCGGTCAGGGTGTCGCCGATCCGTTCGGCGAGAACGCCGTCATCGCCGGCCAGGTGGCGCGGGGTAACCCAGTACATCGGGTCCGGCGAAGCGGGGTGGGTGGGATCGATGGGGTGGTGCGGGTGCAGGGGCGCCTCCGTCAGTTCGGGGGTCAGTCAGTGGCCGTCGGTCGGCCGGGTTGTGCCGCGCCGGCGGCGCGCGGGTGCCTCGACCGGGCCCTGCCAGGTCAGCGCGACGACCACGGCGGGCGGCAGCGGGCCGAACTGCTCGGCCTCCGGCGACTCGGCGATGTAGACCATCGGCCGGCCGTGCTCGTCCACCGACGTCTCCACGCCGCCCAGACGGTGGGCCATAGGGAAGAACGGATTGATGGCGAGGCGCACGGGCGCGTCACGGTCGAAGGCGGACAGTGCGTCGACGATATCGCCGACGGTCATCTCGGGCGAGTACGGGTCCAAGGCGTTTCTCCTAGCGGTAGCGGACGAATCCGCGCGAGCAGGGGCAGGGTACGCGGGGCGCGTATATGGGGAAGGCGGACGTGCCCGTCACAGGGGCCGGGAGGTGGACAGGATCCGGGCCACGGCATCGGCAACGATCTCCGCCGGCGTGTCCGTAGAGAAGGCGATGCGGTAGCCGGGAACGTTCGCGGTGCCGGTGACCGCGATCACCCAGCCCTCACCGGTCACCCAGTCCTCGTCGGCGCCGCCTGGCCGGCCGCTCGGGAAGTAGCCGAGGTAGAACCGGCCGTCGCGCGAGCTGATGTGTACGTCGGCGCGGTCGTCGACGATGTGGGTGAAATGCACCTGCGAGAACTGGCCGATGATGTCCATCGGCTGGCCAGCACCAAGCTTCCAGGAGTGGAGCCGCAGGGCGGCGACCGTAGTGGCGAATCCGGGTTGCGCCTCATCCAATGCCACAGCATCACCTCTCTGACCTGGCGTTTTCCAGAAGGTCGTTCAGGTTGACATGCTGTTGCAGCGTCCACCAGTCCTCTTAGGGGTCCTTCTTGTCTGCCATCGGCGAACTTGTTCGAGTCTCACAGTGGATGGCCAAGCGAGCGGCATGGCCACGGATCTGAGACTGGTTGGTCAGGCGGTTGGTCCACCGTCAGCATCTTTGAACCGCGGTTCCTGACAGGGGCTGCGGAGCGGTTGCAGCCACCCCAGGAATGGGGTGGCCGACCGGGAGCCTGTAGGTGCATACTGGCCCGTTTCCCATCGTGAGGAGAAGTACATGGAGGTCCGGTCGCTTGAGGAGTTGCGCGCTGCGGATAATCTGTCGCTGGCGTTCAATCCCTACGGGCTCGGCGGCCGTATGAAACCCGAGGACGCCGCGGAGTTCCAGCAGCATCAGATCGCCGACTGCGACCTGACGGCGGGTGTCGCGGCTGGGACACGCGACTCCTTCGAGCGGCTGCGCACCGTCTTCGCTTACGGCGTGCTGTGCTACGACGTGTACACCATCGTCGGCGACCAGGCGCTCCTCATCTACGAACAGGCGTTGCGAGACCGCTTCTTGGAGTGGTGCGCCGGCACCATCACCTTCCGCATCCCGCAAGCCCCGGACGTCTCCTACACCGTCACGTCGTACGACGACGTCAAGAAGCGCGCAGACAGAATGATGCGACAACGCGCGAAGCTGGTCGTCGCCAACCAGGCCATCGAGTTCAACGGGATGCTGCACGGGCTCCGCCTGTGGGCGCGTACGGCGGGCCTGCTCCGCGGGCGGCGCAGCCGCGCGGTCGAAGAGGCGTTGGCCAAGCTGCGTAACTACGTTGCCCATCCCACCGGCCACCACGTCGACACCCCCGTCGAGGCGGCCCGAACCGTCCGGGATCTGGCGGAACTGATCAACCAGATGTGGGGCCACGCCACTCCCGGTGGGCGCCTGTACCCGGCACCTCTGCGCCGGGAGATCGCCGTGCTGAGCTGGAACGGTTCCGGACGGGCTCGGATGGAGCCCGCCCACGCGCTCACGCTCCCCGGCCCCGTAGAAGACCAGGAGGACGACGAGTACCAGCACGTCGTGGTGCGGGCCATCCCCTTCGTACCGGGCAGTCGTTGGGATGATCCTCACTGGGCGGAGTTCGACACTCGCTACGAGACCACACGGTTCCCGACGGATTATCTGTGGGGGCCGGGCACCCGCGAGGAGGCCCGGACGTGGCTGGAGCAGGAGCGTCCCGAGGGGGACAGCGTCGACTTCACCGACCGGGTGTTTCTCGTCCAGGACCACGAACGCCTGCTGCCGCCGATGCGCCCGGCGGTAGCAGCCGGGCTACCCGACAACGAGCGCCTCGGAGTCTGGCATACCTTGCGAGCCGACTTTCCCGACGACGCCTTCGCGCACGTCCGAGGCTCCGGAGATCGCAGCGCCGGTCATGCCCGCCGCCCTGGTAACTGTCCCGCCTGCCCTGCTGAAGTCCTTTGCTCCGGCTCCTACGACCAAGCCCTTCGCGCTGCTGCAGCCGCTCTCGGACCAATCCAGGCAGTACAACTGCCCTCCGTCCGGATGCCCTTGTCGACCTTCTGGCCCGACCGACCGTGAGCAGTGCAACGCGAGGAGACGGATGGACTGGCCAACAACGCCAGTCGCCATCAGCATGGCCGTGAAATCGCCATGCCGACAGCAGTCAAGCAGATCGGCGCCCCACCGCCGGGCGTCAGGAAGGATTGGGCGGCCGGCAACGAAGCGGGTCCGGCAGGGAGCTGTCCGAGGTCAGAGTTCTTGCCCGAACAGCGGCACATCACCGGGAGTCAGATCGTTCCTGACACGCTCCAGCCGCACGGGGTGGCGCCAGCGGCCGGCCGCGTCCAGGGACACGTCGACCGCGACCTCCGCGACGACGACCGGTTCGACCAGCCGTACGGCGAGCTGCTCCTGCGACCCCCAGCTCGCGCTGAAGGTCCACCCCATCCAAGGGTGCGCGGGTCCGCCCTGTTGGAGTTCGGCGGCCAGTGTTTGACGGACGGCCAGGTTCAGGACGGTGGTGCGTCCGGCGTACTGGAGCCGACCGTCGGCGTCGAAACGGCCGAGCAGGGCCGTGGTGGGTGCGGTCGGGGCGCCGGTGACCGCGCCGATCACGGCCTCGGTCGTGTGCCGAGACCGGTATTTACGCCACGCCCTGAACCCGGGCAGGTACCGCTGATCCAGGCGCTTGAAGACGACCCCCTCCAAGCCGACCGCCGACCACTCCAGCCACTCGGTGGCCTGCTTCGGGTCGGTGGTGGAGGGGCACAGGGTCCAGGGAGCCTGTAGGCGGTGGTCGGCGAAGAGCTGTTCCAGTGCCGCACGGCGAGCCCGGTAGGGCTGGGCGGTCAGGTCAGTGCCCGCCCGCAACAGGTCGAAGGCGACAAAGTGGGCTGGCCACTGCTGGGCCGCACGGACAGCGGTCGCTGCCCTGCGGTGTGCACGCTGCTGGAGACGCTCGAAGGAAAGCCGGTCCCTCTCCCACACCACCAGTTCCCCGTCGAGCGCCGTGTCGTCGGGCAGCTGCGAAGCCGCGGCGACGATCTCGGGAAAGGCCAGCGTCAGGTTCCCGCCTCGGCGGGAACGGATCAGGACCCGGTCGCCGGGCCACCGTCCCAACAACGCCCGGTAGCCGTCCCACTTCGGCTCGGCCGCGTGTTCCGGGTGGAGCACAGGGTCGGATGTGGGGGTGGCGAGCATCGGCTCAGGCAGGGACCAGTTCGAGGACATGGTCGAAGGTGTTCCACTGTGAGCAGGCGGCGGGGGGCGGTGTCGCCCGGTCAGCGGATTGGTGGCAGAGCCTTGTCCGGGTGCGCGGTGTGTACGTCGGAGGAGTCCATCAGGAGATCATGGTCCGCCAGGACGCGCCGAGATCCGCGAGCTGCCCACGAAGTACGCCGCGCTGCTCCTCCAGGTCCTGCGAGGCCGACGACAGGAGATAGACGTTGTCGCGGTACAGGCGGAACCCGATGCGCTCCCACCCCTGAGTGATCTTGGCGTTCACGCGGTCCCACTCCGGTGCCGATGCGACAGCCAGCGGACGAGCCTGGGGGACGCCTGGGCAGGAGGCCCCCAGATGGGACTAGAAGGAGAGCTGGCCCAGCAGCCAGGCGATGAAGGTTCCGGCGGCACCGGAGACGACTCCGCCCAGGACGGCGCAGACCAGGGCCAGGCGCTCTGGGCGCGTCAGGCGCTTACGGGACATGGGACCTCCATGGGTCGTGATCAGCGAGTAGGCAGCTGGCCAGCTCGCTCTCCACACTTGGCCCCGCACAAAGATCGACTCCCAGTTGCGACGAGCGCCCCGCCTGCGGCGGTATCGGTGCTGTTCAGGCCGTAGCCGGACCGGAGCGGGGGATAATGGTGCGATGAGTCGCGACAAGGGGGGCGGGCCCACCAGGCGGCCGCGGAGGCTGGAGCGGGCACGGGTGAAATGGCCCCGCCCGTTGCGGGAGTTGAAAGATCTGCTGTACGAGGCGTACCTGGCAGCGGACGCCCCGAGCCTGGACGACATGACTGCGGACATCGAGGCCGACGACAACCTGTCAGGGGCGCCGAGCCGGGACACCATCAGCCGCATCATCAGCTCCCCGAACCCGCCACCCAGCCAGGCCGACGCCATCTCCGTCGCCATGGTGCTCGCCCGCCGCGCCGCCTGGAACGAGGGCGATCTGGCCGCGCGGGTACGCAAGCTGTGGACCGAGGCCGGGATGTGCACCCCTGCGGGTCGGCCGATCAGTGAGTTCGACGACCTGCTAGTCCTGGACCATCTGGAGGTGCACCCGGCCCTTGACGTCGGCACTGCTATCGACAGGCTGGGCGCGCTGCCGGCCTACGTCACGCGGGAGTTCGACGCGCGGCTGGGTTCGGTGGTGTCCGCCGCCGCGGGCGGGCAGAGCGGCATCGCGGTCCTGGTCGGCGGGTCCTCCACGGGCAAGACCCGGGCCTGCTGGGAAGCGGTGAAGCAACTGCCGGACGGATGGCGGCTGTGGCACCCGATCGAGCCGGACCGCCCCTCAGCGATGATCGGGCAATTGGACCTTGTGGCGCCGCAGACCGTGGTGTGGCTCAACGAAGCCCAGCACTACCTCCTCGACCAGGAGCACAACGCGCAGGTCGCCTCCAGCCTCCGTGAGCTGCTGAACGACACCGAGCGCGGCCCGGTGCTGGTCCTGGGCACCATCTGGCCCGAGCAGTGGGACGCACTCACCTATCTCCCTGCTCCCGCGACAGGGCCAGACCCGTACTCGCATGCCCGCCAACTAGTCACGAACAAGAGCATCACAGTCCCCGAGGTCTTCACCGCCGACGAACTGAAGACCGCAGAGGCCACCGCCACCAACGACCCCCGCCTGGCCGAAGCCCTTCGGCACTCGGAGCAGGGGCAGGTCACCCAGTATCTGGCTGGCGTCCCCGCCCTGATCGAGCGGTACCGCACCGCGCGCCCGGCGGCGAAAGCGCTGATCGAGGCCGCCATGGACGTCCGCCGCCTCGGTCACGGCACCGCTCTGCCCCTGGCTCTGCTGGAAGCCGCCGCCGAGGGCTACCTCACCGATACCCAGTGGGACCTGCTGAACGATGACTGGCTCGAACAAGCCCTCGCTCATATCGCCCGCCCGGTGCGCGGCACCCGCGGCCCGCTGACCCGCATCCGCCCCCGACGCGGGCAAGCCGCCCCTGCCCAGCCCCACTACCGCCTCGCCGACTACCTCGAACAATATGGCCGACGTTCCATCGGCACCGTTCCTCCGGCTCCCGACGCCCGCGATGCTGCCGTTGTCCCCGTTCCGGCTCACACGTGGGACGCTCTGATTGATCACGGCACTCCCGCAGCCCGCGCATCACTCGCCGGCGCGGCCCACGCCCGTGGTCTTCTCCGCATCGCCATGCGCCTCTACCGGGGCGCCGCCGAGGCCGGCGACACCCGTGCGCTGAGACCGGCGGCGGAGCTCCTGCGGGTGGCTGACCGGTTGGAGGAGGCGATCGCCTGGTACCAGCGCGGCGCCGAGTCCGGTGACCTTCTCGCCCTGGGATGGGCGGTCTTGCTGCTGACGAGGCACGGCATGACGGACGAAGCCTTCACGTGCCACCAGCTTGCTTCCGAGGCAAGTAATTCCGCACCCTTGGGGATGGACACCCTGCTGGAGAAGATGGAACAAATCGAGGCCGCGGATGCCTGGGTGCAACGCAAGGTCGTCGACGGCGCGAGGGTCACCACGGAGTGGGCCCCCCTGATGTTGAGGGACAACTATGCCTGGCTGTTGCAGAAGCCCGCACGGGTAGCCGAAGCCTTGGAGCGGCTGCGGGTCCACGCTGAAGCCGGCAACACCGGCGCCATGACGCTGGCGGCCGATCTGCTGCACGCGGCCGGACGGGTGGAAGAGGGGAGAAGACTGAGGCGGTACGGCTGGGAGCCGAAGGGATGGGTTGCGGAGCGGTGGGAGGTTCCGCTGCCAGGTGGATGAGGGGGGCTCTACTGGTGGGCTCGCGTATTCAACTGTCGCCAGTTCTCGGCGGAGCCGGGCCTGCTGGTGACCGTGTGTGATCGCTGGGATGAGTCCGGCTCCTACGGAAAACCAGGGCGGGAGCGTAAGGAGTCGCAGCTACCTTCGGCTCCAGCCGCGGAGCTGCTTCCTAAGCTTGGCCTTGCGGTGCCGCACCTTCCACAGGAGCGTCAGCCGACGCCGCGCCATGACCTCGCCGGGCATCATTGGCGACGCGTGGGGACAGCAGCCGACGGACTTGGCGGAGTTTTACTGAAGCCCGGACAGGGTCGTCATGACGGGGGCCAGGCGCCAGGGAATTGGGTCCACATCTCATCCGGGAAGGGTTCCCTACGGATCACCGTTCCCATGACCGCCCGGAGGTGAGTGCAGATGTCCCGGTATCGGGCGGTCGGCCAGTCCACCTCCTCGGATACGCCTTCCGGGTCCCGAAGGACCTCCGCGTGGCTCCACTGCACGAGCCCGCCGGGTCTTGAGATCCGGGAACCTCAGTGACTCATTCTCAAGGTCTCGGAGAATCGCCTTCAGATCGCCGCGCCACTGATTGCCCTCCGCGGTTTCTCTGTTGGGCACGCCGTCGGCGAAATGGTCCTCCAACCTGTACGTGATCTGGATGACTCCAATGGCCGCCGCCTCGGACAGGCTGAGCAGGTGGGTCCGTTCTCCCTCCTCGGCCGTCTTGCGCTGCTGCCAGATCACGGCCCCCGTGGAAACCGCCGCACCAACCAGGGCGCCCCCGAGGCCGAATAGCCCAGCCAAGGTCTCTGCTTCCACGACGATCATTCTGCCGGGTGCCGAGCGGGGTCGGGACTGTTTCTCTCGATTGTTCAGTGGCCGGTGACGGCTTGGCTCACCGACCACCACAACCTTCAGTGTCAAACGCCGAACCTACGACGTCACAGGACACGCGCGATCAAACCGTCGTAGACAGTGACCGTCTAGTTGCCTCCGAGGCGTTCCAGGTCTGCGTCATCCTGCGAGATTCGAGACCTGAGCCCCGGTGCCTGAACGAGCACCGTCGCGCTCCAGCCATGAAGCCGCCGCTCGTAGGCGACACGACTGTGCTCCGCCAGGATGACCTGGAAGGTCCAGGTTGCCGACTCGAACAACTCCATAATTTTCTGCTGCGGACCGCGATGCATATATAGGAACGGTTCGTCCAGCACGAGAATTGTCGGCTCCATCCTCGCCTGCAATTCCGCAAATACTGCGAGCGCGTAGAACCAGCATGCCCACCGGTCTTCGTCGCCCTGCCCTCCCCACGAACCTCGTCGACAATTAATCCATACAAGGTCACCGTCCACAGCAACATCGGATATGACATCCGGAAGCAATGCGGGCATACTGTCGATCACTGTTCGCGCCGCCCAGGGATCAACATCAAGAAATTCAGCTATCCCAGACACGGTAGTCACCCCCGAACGAAATGAGTCCCGGCGATAGATGTCCTGGCCAAATGTGAGGACCCTGTACGGGCGAGGAGGCAGGGGGGCTCTCCTTCCGTCGACGTGGTAGTGAAGCCTTTCGCCCTGGACCTCCACCTGCGCCTTCCGGAGTGCTGGATCGAACCAGGTGATGGAGCACGAAAGGTCCGCTGGATACGGGCTACCCATCAGCAGGTGTGGCGAAGTGAGTGATCTCAGCAGATGAAGAAGGCGCGTCTTACCCGAATCATTCATCCCGAACAGAAGATTCAGCTTTGAGAGTTGAATTACTCCTGGCAGCAGGATGTAGTGACTGACGACCTCAAGGGACTGGACCCAGCCAAACGGCTGAGTTTGTCCAGCCTGCTCCAGGCGGGTCCGGTGCTCGTGAAGGTCCTTCCAGCTTCGGAGCAGTGACGCTGAATAGCGGTTTCCTGCGTTCACGTCAATCAGACGCCCGCACGTTGCGCACATCCAGATTCCGTTGGATATGTCGGACCGCTCTTGGGCAGACAGGCCGCCGGTCCCGCGGGGCCCTCCCGACGCAGCGGCGAATATGTGGGCAGCCGTGCCTGTATCCGAGATGTCATCGTGGCCGACGCCGGGGCCGATCGTCAGCGCTCCGCACCGAGGGTTCGAACAGCGGAAAGCCGCCCGTTGAGCGAGCAGCCGCCGTGTCCGTTCGCTGAAGTCAGCTCGCCCACGACCCCCCACGTTCCTCGCTGAAGACACCCATACCCCCCTGCGACTCCTCTGTCGTTGAGTAACTGTACGAACGCGGACTGACACTCCCACTACCGTCCGCACATCATGGTCACGAACGATGGTTCTCGTCTCGGCAGCGGCGTTCGTCAGGAGATCGCGGTCCGCCAGGACGCGCCGAGTCCCGCGAGCTGCGCACGAAGTACGCCGCGCTGCTCCTCCAGGTCCTGCGAGGCCGGCGACAGGAGATAGATGTTGTCGCGATACAGGCGGAACCCGATGCACTCCCACCCATGAGTGATCTTGGCGTTCACGCGGTCCCACTCCGACCTGTCCGTCAGACGTTGACTGCTGAGGTCGGTAACGCCGGGCGAACAGGCAATGGCCCGACAGCCGGCCATGAGCCGGTGGATCGCCTCAATAGCGAGTACGGAAGCCAGCCCGGCGCCGCGCCACTGTGGCTCTAGGGTCACCCGGTCCATGACGAGCAGGGCGGACCCGACGTACTCCAGCCGCTCGCTGACCTCGCTCGTGAACGAGCCCGTCTCAGCATCGAGGAGGATCTGGGCGGTCTCGTACAGATCCTCGGATTCCTCTTCCATGGCCCAGTAGGCATTCCGGCCGCGGTCGAGATGCACTCGGTAGAAGGTCATCTCGCCGACGGCGACATCCTCCGTCGTGCACGACGGGCAGGCCGCAGTGTCGCAGGCGCCGCTCGCCGCCGGGCCTTGAGCTCCGTCATGTGTACGTCGGCGGTGCAGGATGGCGACGTTCCACCGCTCCAGCGTGTCGGCCTGCGGGGTATCCCACAGTTCGTCATCGAAGGAGATCCGTAGGTGGAGCTCGGTGGGATCGCCGGGCAGCGAGGAGGACTCGATCACTGCGGCAGCGTAGCGAGGCACGTGCGGCACGCCTGTCCATCGGCGAGACCGCAGGATGCCGCCGGCTGGCATGCGCCGGTCGGATGCGGACGGGGCGAGGCGAACGGGCGTACGCGGCATGGTCGTTCACAACCGCCGCTCCGCCCCCCAGAGCTGTCGAGCGCAGTCGGTCGCGAGGCGCGTGCGAGTGGTGTGTCGTTGACCCGCTTGCATTTCTCGCACAAGGAATCGAACATGTGTTCATGCATGTCGTTTCGCCTGGTGAGCGAGGGACTCCGGAGGCGACCGGAGCCAAGTCCGGCACCCTCTCCAGCCTGCTCCCGGGCGGGAAGCTGCCCCGCGGCGCGGTGGTGAGCGCCGGGGGCGACCTGCCCTTGCTGATCGCGTTGGCCGCGGAGGCCGCCGCCGACGGCGGCGCCTGGGCAGCGGTCGGTCTGCCGCAGCTCGGCGGGCTGGCTGCGGCGGATGCCGGTTTGGACCTGGCGTGCGGGCTGGCTGTACCCGAGCCGGGACGGCGGTGGCCCGAAGTGCTCGCGACGGTCTGCGAGGCGGCGCCCGTGGTCTTGCTCGGCCCCGTGGGACAGGTGACCCTGCGCACCAGCCGTCGCATTGCGGCACGCCTGCGGCGCTCCGGCACGACGCTGCTGACCTGGCAGGACTGGCCGGAGGCGCAACTGCGGCTGCTGGTGGCCGAGGCCCGCTGGGACGGGCTCGGGTACGGCTTTGGTCTGCTCGCTGGCCGACGTGCCCGTCTCGTGGTGGTCGGTCGGGGTGCTGCGACACAGCCGCGACATGCCCAGGTGTGGCTGCCCGGGCCGGACGGCTCAGTGAAGCTGATCGCCGAGCCCTCGGCCGCCGCGGACGCGGATGTGGTGCCGCTGCGCCCCGTCACCGCAGGGTGAGCCAGCAGTGCGTGCGCTAGCGATCTGGATGATGGACTGGCCCGTGGTGGCCGCGGGCGCGGATCACGACGAGCCCGTGGCGATCATCGCGCGGGAGCGCGTGCTGGCCTGCTCGAAGGAGGCCCGCCGCCAAGGCGTAAGGCGCGGGATGCGGGTACGCCAGGCATCCGGACGCTGCCCCCAGCTCAGGTTGCTCGACCGGGACCCCGAGACGGAGGTGCGGGCGTTCGAGCCGGTGCTGCGTCTGCTGGAGAAGCGCGTCGCTCCGCACATGGAAATCCTGCGGCCCGGCCTGATCGCCCTGCCCTCGCGGGGACCCGCCCGCTATTTCGGCGGCGAGCAGGCCCTGGTCGAGCACATCACCTCCGTGCTCACCGGTGCCGGGATCGAATCACGTACCGGCGCGGCGGACACCGTGTTCGCTGCCGCCCTGGCGGTGCGGGCCGGGCAGGCGGGGGTCCTGGTGTCGGCCGGGCAGACCGCGGACTTTCTGGCCCCGTATCCGGTGGGGGTGCTGGGCCGCCCGCGGCTGTCTCAGCTGTTGCCCCGCTTGGGCATCACCATCTTGGGGGCGTTCGCGGCGCTGCCGAGTGACCGGGTGCTGGCCCGGTTCGGACACGACGGCGCCGCGGCACAACACACCGCCCGCGGCCAGGAGGCCCGGCCGCTCAACACATCCGGGGCGGACAGTGACTACAGCGTGGCCGAGGCATTCGAGCCACCCGAGGACAATCTCGAACCCGTCATCTTCCTCGCCAAAGCACTCGCCGAACAGCTTCACGCCCACCTCGCGCAAGCCGGGGCGGTGTGCGCCAGGCTGCAGGTCGAAGTGGGCCTCACGAGCGGGCTGCGCCTGTCGCGGCTGTGGCGGCACGAGGGTCGCCTCTCGGCGCTGGCGGTGGCCGAACGGGTGCGCTGGCAGATCGCCGCCTGGGCCGAGACCGGGCAGCTCAACGGTGCCGCGGCGGGGATCACCACCCTGCGGCTGGTTCCGGAGGGACTGTCGGCGGCGACGGGGCGGCAGTCGTTGCTGTTCGGGCCGCGGATGGCGCCGGAGGAGCTGGAGCGCGCCGCGGGGCAGCTGCAGGCGATGCTCGGACACCGCGCGGTGGTACGGCAGGAACTCGCAGGAGGCCGCGGGCCGAGCGAGCGGACCGTGGACATCCCGTACGGCGATGCGCGCTCACGCCCGTTGGTCGAGGGGACGTGGCCGGGGCGGCTGCCGGCCCCGCACCCGGCCGTCGTCTACCCCACCCCGCGCCCTGCCCAGCTGATCGGGGCCGATGGCGGCCCCGTCGGGGTGAGCGGACGCACCCTGCTCACCCAGGCCCCGGCAGCGCTGTCCATCGACGGCGCCGCGCAGGTGGCGGTGACCGGGTGGACCGGACCGTGGCCGGTGCTGGAGGACTGGTGGATCCCCGCCCAGGCCCGCCGCCTTGCGCGCCTGCAGGTCGGCTGCGCGGACGGCCGCGCCTGGCTGCTGCACATCCAAGACGGCCGGTGGGCAGTGGAGGCGCTCTATGGCTGACCCTCGCGGGAAGGTGCTGCACTTCCCCGCTACGCGCACCGCGCCGACGCCCGTGGGCGGCGGCTGGGCGGAGTTGCACGTCCACTCCGCCGGCTCGTTCCTCTTCGGCGCCAACCACGTGGAGGAGCTGGTCGCCGAAGCCGTCCGCCTCGGTATCGAGGCCCTGGCGATCACCGACACCAACGGGCTCTACGGTGCAAGACGTCTGGCGGAGGCCGCGGGCGAGTACGGCATCGGCACCGTCTACGGCGCCGAACTCACCCTGGACCAGGGACTGGGGTCGATCGTGGTGATCGCCCGCAGCCTGCTGGGCTTCACCCGCCTGTCCGCGGCAATCAGCGCCGGGCAGCTGGCCGGCGCCAAGAACGCCCCGGCCTACGACCTCGACGCGCTGTCGGCTGCCGCGCACGAGGGCCAGTGGGCGATCCTCACCGGCTGCCCCGTGGTCGGCGAGGCCGCGTACGACATCGACGCGATCCAGGCCCGGTTGGACCGGCTGGTGGACCTCTTCGGTCGCACTCACCTGCATGCCGAACTCGTCGATCACCGGCTGCCCGAGGACGGCCCGCGCAACGCCGCCGTGCACGCGGCGGCACAGCGGTGGCGGCTGCCGGTGGTGGCCACGAACGCGGCCCGGTACGCGGCCCCGCGATCTGCGCGGCTGGCGGCGGCGCTAACTGCGCTGCACCGCCGAGAGAACCTCGACACCGCGATCGGGGAATTGCCGCCGGCCCCAACGGCGCATCTGCGCACCGCCGAGGAGATGCGCATCCTCATGGCCCGCTACCCGCAGGCCATCGCCTCCGCCGTCGACCTCGCTCGCAGCAGCGTCATCGACCTGAGCCGACTGCGCCCGCAGCTACCGGACTTCGAGGTGCCCGCCGGACACACCCCCGGCAGCTATCTGCGCCACCTCGCGGAAGAAGGCTGCGCCCGCCGGTACGGGCCGCGCACCGACCCGTCAGCCGGGGCGGCATGGAAACAGCTCGACTACGAACTGTCCGTGATCACCGACATGGGTATGCCCGGCTACTTCCTGATCTGCTGGGACATCACGCGGTACGCGGCCGAGCAGGGGATCTGGTGCCAGGGGCGCGGCAGCGCCGCCTCCAGCGTGGTCTGCTACGCGCTGGGCATCACCTCCGTCGACGCACTCAAACACGGCCTGCTCTTTGAGAGATTTCTGCACGCCGAAAAGACCGACCCGGACATCGACATCGATTTCGAGAACGACCGCCGGGAGGAGGTGATCCAGTACCTGTATGCCAAATACGGCAGGTCGCACTGCGCACAGGTGGCGAACCTCATCACCTACCAACCCCGCCTGAGCGTGCGGGATTCAGCACGTGCCCTCGGCTATCCCATGGCACGGATCAATGAGATGACCCGCCACATTCACCACGAGCCACCCGGGCCCGAGGCCGACATCCCCGCCGATGTACGCTCCCTCGCAGAGCAACTGCACACCTTGCCACGGCATTTGGGTATCCACGTTGGAGGGATGGTGCTGACCCGCCAGCCCATCGGGGAAATCATGCCGGTCGAATGGGCCACCCGAGAAGGCCGCTCAGTACTGCAAGGCGACAAAGACGATGTGGCCGCCGCCCATCTCTTGAAAATTGACATCCTGGGATTGGGTATGTTGGCCGCTTTGCACACCGCATGCGACCTCATTGCCGAACACCACGGAATCAGGCTAGACATGGCCTCGATTCCGCAGGACGACCCGGACGTGTACGCCATGATTGCCGCAGGTAGAACCATAGGCGTTTTCCAGGCCGAGTCGAGGGCGCAGGTCTCGACACTGCCGCAGCTGCAGCCCCGGTGTTTCGAGGACCTCGCGGTGGCCGCCTCCATCATCAGGCCGGGCCCCATTCAGGCCGGATCAAAACATCCTTATTTGCGGCGGCGGGCCGGCCTGGAGCCCGTCACCTATCCGCATCCGCTCGCCGAACCAGCGCTAGCCAAAACGCTCGGGGTCGCTTTGTGGCAAGAGCAGGCCATGGCCCTGGCCATCGACTGTGCGGGTTTCACCCCGGGCGAGGCGGACCGTCTCCGTAAGGCGATGGCCGCCAAGCACTCTCCCGAAAAGGTGGCACAGCTGCGCGGACGACTGCTCGCCGGCATGGCCGCCAAAGGCATCGACCAAGCCGCCTCCGCGCGCATTGTGGGCATGATAGAAGCGTTTTCAGATTATGGATTCCCGCAGTCTCACGCCCAGTCGATGGCGGGCATCATTTATGCCAGCGCCTGGGTGAAGTACCACTTTCCGCACGCCATGCTTGCGGGGATCATGGCGCATCTCCCGATGGGTTTCTACGACTCCCAGACCCTCATCCAGGATGCCAAGCAGCACGGCATCGAGGTCCGAAGCGTCGACATTCAGCGCTCCGGCGTGCACGCCACGCTTGAGCCCTACGCCGATCAGCCGGAGCGGCGGCCGGCGATCCGCCGCGGGCTGACCTCTGTGACCGGGGTCAGCGAGGAGATCGCCGAGCGGATCCTGACCGCCCGCGGCGCTCTGGCGTTCCGCTCGGTGGCCGACGTCGCCCGCCGCACACGGCTGTCGGCGAAGCTGATGGAGCAGCTGGCCACCGCCGGGGCGTTCGATGGCCTCGGCGTGGACCGGCGCACCGCCCTGTGGTCGGCCGGCGCCTATACGGGCGAGATCCAGGACGTCCTTCCGGGGTTGGACGACCTGGCGCCTGCGCCGGAGTTGCCGGTCATGACCGCGGCCGAGGCCACCGCCGCCGACCTCGCTGCCTCTGGCGCCAGCGCCACCGCCCACCCGGCGCACCACCTGCGTGCTCTGCTGGCCTCGCACGGGGCGCAGCCTGCGCGCGAGGCCCGTGCCCTAGCCGACCAGACCCGGGTGCGGGTCGGCGGACTGGCCAAGTACATCCAAAGGCCCCCGACGGCGAAGGGGGTGACATTCGGTGCCCTGGAGGATGAGTCCGGCATGATCAACCTGGTCTTCTCTCCCCCGGTCTGGGAACGCACGCGCGAGGTAGTCCTCGGCGCCCCTGCGGTGCTGCTGGAGGGGCACATCGAGCGAGACCGCGGCTCGGTCAACATGATCGTGCACCGCGCGCACGCACTCGCGGGCCCCGCTCGGGCCCATCAGCCGGGGCGCTTCAGGTGACGATCCGCGGGCGAAGCTTCACCCGCGCCTGCGGCAGGGTCATCGTGAGCCCGCCGGGCATCGCGCGGGGCGCTGCGGGTCAAGCGCGAGCGTGATGGCCATCCAGGGCGCCGCCGCATCGCGGTAGCTGTGTCCGACCGGTGTCCGGGAGATCGTTACTCGCACCACTGAGATCGCTACACCGCCGGATCCTTCGTGACCTGCACTGTCATCTCAGCTCGGTGAACGCAACACGGTCGGCCGATTCATCCATTTGGCCCATCACCGCCAGTATCGAGTACGCGCTTACGCGACGATTGCTGAGTGGAGTACTTCTCAGCAGGAGGTTCATGGTGGCTGCCGGGGCATGAGCACGAGAGCCTTCCCGGGACACTCACCTTCGACTCCGCAGGCATCAGCTTGGTGGTGTATGGCGGATCGTTGTTCCGGCCTGCCGTCGTGGCCAATGACGGCAGTGGAGAGCAATGGTCACATTGGGTCGAGGAAGCCGTGGTGCATGGCCGGCTGCACGAGGAAGACAGGCGGGATGTGTCCCTGCTGGGAGTGGCAGGGCTCACCGTGAGTAGCGACCTCGATGTTGAGCAGGAGGCTTGCCGTGTCGAGTTGGCATTGCTCGGCTGGCATGCAGACGGTAATGCCTTCAGCGAGGCGAAGGTAGATTTCGACTACCTGAACGCATGGCTCCATCCGCCACCTTTGTGGGAGAACGCCCCCAATCGAATCTCGGTTCATACCGACGACATTGAGCTGACGTCCGCTCCAATCGAAAGCGATCGGGTTCGACTGATAGCCGGTTGCTCGGGAAATCGACGGTGGTCGAGGACGACGGGTGACGTCGTGCGCGTCGAACGACGGTCTGTATTTGCCATCGATTGCGCAGACCCGTCTCGCTGGGAGGACATCGTCGACAGCCGTATCCGCCCTTTCCATGACCTGCTAATGCTGAGCCTCGACCGTCCCGTGCGTATTACAGGAATTCGCCTTCGGCCTGTCGGCACTGGCCAGGGCTCGCCTCAACTGTGCGACGCCTACTTGAGTGTGCTGCAGCGACCCTCAACGTCTCTACACGCGATCGTCGGGGCCAATGCCCCAACACTCCTGAGGGCAAATGACAGTCCTGTCGATCTTGCCACTCTGCTGCCACGGTGGTACTGCCTCTGGCGCAACTTCTGGGAGCCCGTCAGATTGCTCTTGGCACCTGAATATGCGCCGTTCATGTACACCGCGCACAAATTCACTTCGACATACCGGAGCGCCGAGGCTCTCGCCAAGGCATTGTTTGACAGCAAGCAAATTCCTCGCCCCGACCATAACGCACGCGTTCAGGCTGTCATCAACTCCGCGACCAGCGCAGGCATCGATGCCGAAGTCATCGAATGGGCGAAGGCAGTACTCCAGTCGCGCAATGACAAGCCACAGAAACAACTCATCGAAGAGCTGGTCAAGTCAACCGGTGAAGTCGGTGCAACTATTGTCCACGCTGCCCCAGAATTCGTGGCAAGAGTCGCCCGCACCCGTGGCAGAGAGTCACACGGAGGCTCAACCTCAGGGACTCCCAACGTGGTACAGCTTCACTGGTACGGCGAGGTCCTGCGCTGGATCATCCGGACACGAATGCTGTCCGAGCTCGGAATCGATGACATCGAGAGCCGGGTCCTGGAGCGGGAACCATTCCGATACGCCGTGGACCAGGTGCGGGAGTGATGCCAGAACTGTCCACTCTTGAAGGCGAATATCCGTACGAGCCTTCACTGTTCGGCCTCACGCTACGCGAGGGCCACGAGTGGGCAGCGGATGGCCCCGCCTCCGCTCTCATCGGACACGCGCCCATGACAAAGCCCCCGGAATTCGCCAATGATCCGGGGGCCTTGCGGAGTGCCGCGGGTTAGGTCAGCTCGCGGTGGAGTCGTCGTCGGTGGAGTTGTCCGTGCGTCGGTGACGGGCCGCGATGAGGGTGCCTCCGCCGGCAGCGATCAGGACTGCGGCGCCGCCGATCAGCCACGGGGTGGCGTCGGCGCCGGTGTGCGCGAGCGAGCCAGCGGGAGCGGGCGCCGCGGTGCTCGACGCGTCGTCGGAGGTCGGAGTACCCGAGGTGGACGGTGCCGGGACGTCCTCGTCCTTGCCTGGCTTGTCCGGGGAGGGCTTGTCGGTCGGCTTCTCAGCGGGCTCGGTCGGCTTCTGTGTGGGTGGCGGGGTGGTGGCGGTCTTGGCGTTGGTGACGGTCACGGTCACGGGATCCCCGGGCTTGGCCTTGAACTCCTTCGAAGGCTTGTAGATGTCGTAGCCGGCGGGCGCCTTCACCTGCTTGACCCAGAAGTCGCTGCCCGTACGGGAGTTGAGGGGCAGCTTGCCGCTGGCGGTGCCGTCGGGGCCGGTGGCCAGCGTCAGGATGGTCTTGTCGCCGCTGCCGATGTTGACCGTGGACCCGGCCAGCAGCTTGCCGGTCTTGTCGTCCTTGGCCTTCAGCAGGACCGAGGCGGCCTTGAAGGGATCGACGATCGTGAGCGGTGTGTCCGTGCCGGGGGTGACGATGACGTCCTGGTCGTCGACCGTGTCGTGCAGTGTGCTGCCGCTGGAGATCTCTTTGAGGCGGTAGACCCCCGGTGCGAGGTCCTGGAAGGCGAGCTTGCCTTGGGCGTCGGTCTTGCCGCTGGCGGCTTCCTTGCCCGCGGAGTCGAAGAGGGCGAAGGACGCGCCGGCGAGCACGTCGCCGCCGGGGTCCTTCTTCAGGATGGCCACGCCGCCGGTCTCCGGCTCGGCCGCGTTGCGCGGAGTCGAGGACGTGGATGCGGAAGGGGCGGGATCGGCGCTCTGGGCCGAGGCGGTCGGTGCCCAGGACAGGGAACCGGTCACCGTGGCGGCGACGGCAACAGCGACTGGGAGGGTGCGAGCGGAACGGATGCGCAAGAAGGGTCTCTCCAAGGGATACAGGCGGGAACAGGCAAGGCGGGCGCGCGGGTCGTTGTTCAGCGGGAGCGGCCCGGCACTGGGCGCGGGGGCAGCCAGCGAAGCGGGGACATCCAGAACTCCGTGGCGAGGTGGGCGGTCAACGGCTGCGGAGCGAAGCCCCGGCGGTGGGTGTGGGCTGGGCGACAGGGCGGGCGGCCGGGCGGGACGCGGCAGGCGCCGGGATCCAGAAGTGGGCGTACTGCTCGATCGCGGTGCGCAGCCCTGCGCCGTCCGCGCCGTGCCATGGTGGCTGGCTGCTGTGGGGGTGCCAGTCGCGGATGACGGCGTAGCCGTCTCGGCCGGGCACGAGGTCGCGGGCCGTGTCGCGGCGGGCGAAGGTGCCGTGGTCTGCGAAGCGGAGGATCGCGGTGTCGAGGACGCCCTTCTCTGGGTGGACGACGCGCAGGCGTAGTCCGTCGTACTCGCCGTGGCGGATGGTGGGGGCGAAGTCGATCCGTAGCCGCAGCGGCGAGTTCGGCTGCGGGGATGCGTACAGGGCGTCGCCGACGATGGCGTACTGGTGGAGAGGCAGTTCGATGACGTCGTCGAAGAACTGCTGGGCGTGCAGGGCCAAAGAGCCTCTCTCGGACGAAGGGGATCTGGTCGGTCAGCGGTGGGGGCCGGAGCGCCGGGCGGGCAGGACTGCGGACGGAGTTGTCGTGGTGCTCCAGCGCGGGATGCTGCGCGTGGTCAGCGCGGGCGCCCGGCGGGGGGCGGTACGCCGGACGTCGAGGGGCGTGGGAACCGGAGGCGGCGGAGGGGTGACGGGAACGAGCTGGGCGCTCTCGCGCAGGCCGCGCAGCATCTCGTCCTTCCAGCGCGGCAGGGGCGCGGGGTCGGAAACGCTCTCGGTGATGGCCGTCACCAGTGGAACCGGGGTGTTCGTGGAGGCGGTGGCGTACCAGCGGCCATAGCGGTTCTTCGGTCCTCCCCACAGGTACCAGCGGGCCTGCAGCGTGGTGAGTTCCTTCTCCGCATCAAGTCGCCCCTGGGCGTATTCGAGCCCGGCCATGCCATCCGGAGTCTGCAGCTCCAGGACGCCCCACCGCGGGTGCTGGATCTTCCAGCCGCGGTTGATGAGCGGGACGATGGCGTGGAAGGCGTCGAGTTCGGGGTCGGTGGAGTCGGGCTGAGCGAGGTAGTGCTCGGGTCCGGCCTGATACGCCGCCGCCAGAGCCGTGGTGAACGCGGCGACGAACTCGGTGGGGCACTGGTCATTGAAGCTGACTCCCCAGGCGGGCGGGCCGAAGCGGTCGCGGTAAGCGTTGATCCGCCACAGTCCGTCATCGTCTCCCTCGGGCAGGAACCCGAGGCGGACGCGGTGGTCGGGCGCGGTGACGTAGGCGTTGCCGAGATCGTCGTGGCGCAGGTCGAAGCCGAGCGCGAGCAGGGGCTCCAGCGCTAGGTCCCCCACCGAGGTGCTGCCGGCGAGGTAGCGGGGAGAGACGTAGACGTCGCCGTCGATCTCTTCGGTGTCGGGCACGAAAGTCCAGAGGGTGTCGGGGCTGAGAGGTGAGCGGCGCGGCGCAGGATCAGGAGCCGGTACGCTCCGCGACGACGGGCAGCAACTGCGCGGCGAGTTCTGCGGGTTGGCCGGTGTAGTGCAGGGTGCGCAGGCCCAGCTCGGCGGCGGCCCGGCAGTTGTCCTCGCGGTCGTCGACGAACAGCACACGTGCCGGGTCGGCGATACCTGTGGCGGCCAGGGCGTGGTCGTACGCGGCCGGGTCGGGCTTGCACAGGCCCAGGCGTGCGGAGTACAAGGCGTCGTCCATCAGTTCGCGCCGCCAGCCTGTGGAGTCCAGGACGTCGCTGAGGTGGGCCGGGGCGTTGGAGAGCAGCACCATCGGCAGCCCCGACGTGCGGGCGCGGTACAGGACGTCGAGCACGCGCGGGTCGGTACGAGTCCACATGGCGGTGTCGGCATCTCGCAAGGCGCGCAGCCACCGCGAACCGGGATGGTGACCGAGCACCTTCGCCCAGTAGGCCAGATCGCTCAACTCCCCTGCGTCGTAAGCGTTGCGGGGAACCCAGAAGGCGCGCCGGAACAAGGGGAGATACCGGTCGGGCCACTCGGCGAGGTCGGCGAGCCGGGTCCACATCGCGGTGGTGGGCTGCAAGCCAAGAACCCCGTTGTAGTCGAGGATCAGGGCTTCTATGCCGGTCCGGGAGTCGTGGGTGCGGGTCAAGGGGTCGTTCTCTCCAGGGCTTTGGGGGCGAGGGTGGCGACGGTCAGGGCGAGGAGGGCGGGCAGCAGCAGCGCGGGCGGCAGGGTGGTGACGGTGGCGAGGGCCCCGATGACGGCGGGTCCGGCGAGCAGGCCGACGTAGCCGGTGACCGCGACGGTGGCGACCGCGCGGGGGCCGCCAGCGCCCGCGGCGGTGATCAGGCTGGGGATGGTGACGGACAGACCCAGACCGAAGGCCGCCCAGCCGAACAGGGCGAAGGCGATGGTGGATCCGGCCAGTCCGGTAGCGAGGCCGAGCGCGGCCAAAGCGGCGCCGACGCGTACGACGGCTGACGCGCCGAAGCGGGCGGTGAGTCGGTCACCGACGAGTCGGCCTGTGGCCATGGCGGCGCTGTAAGCGCCGTATGCCGCGGCGCTGGTCGCGGCCGTCGCGCCGAGGTCGTGCAGGTAGACGGCGGCCCAGTCGGCAGCAGCACCTTCACCCAGCAATGTTGCCGCTGCCAGGACGCCCAGCAGCCACACCCGGGGCCGCGACTGGCTCCCGCGTTCGTCCGAGCTCTGTGCAGCAGGATGGTGAACGGGCTCGAGTGCAGAGCTGGCGAGCGTCCGGGTCAGCGCCGTCGTGGCTCCCGCTGCCGCCGCGGCGCAGACGGCGACTCCAGTGAACAGAGCGGTGTGTGAGGTGTGGGTGGTGGCCGCGGCCAGCGCGGCACCGAGGAGGGCGCCGAGGCTGTAGCTCGCGTGCAGCCCGGCCATGATGGGGCGGCCGTGGGCGTCCTGGCAGCGGACTGCCGACGCATTGGCCGCGACATCGAGGACGCCGTGTGCGACGCCGAAGACGAACGCCGCCGCGAACAGGCTCTCCAGACTGGAGCAGACCCCGAGGAGGGCGAGACAGGCGGCGAGGGCCAGGGCGCCGCCGGTCAGCAGCGCGGGCAGGTGGGCCGGGCGGGCAAGGCGCCCACCCGCCTGGAGTCCGGCAACCATGCCGAGGGCGGCGGCCAGCAGGACCAGGGCAAGCCCTCCGGTGCTCACCTCGGCGGCGGACTGGACGGCGGGCATGCGGGCGCCGAAGACGGCCATCACCACACCCAGGCTGGCGAAGTACCCGATCAGCAGGCGGCGGCTGCGCACCAGCTCGATCGCTACGGTTGTCCTCACGCGGCGTGCTCCCCGGTGGCTGGAGCCGTCTGCGTGGCAGCGGCCACCTGGACGTCGAGGTTGCGGTACGCCTCCTGGGCGCGGTCCTGGGCGGCCGTGGCGGTCGACCCGATGGCGATGACGAAGCCGATGCGGGCGGTGAACAGATTGCCGCCGTCCTGGGGGAGCACGAGTTGGTCTCCGGGCTGTCGCTGGAAACGCACGCGCTCCACTCCCCCTGTGGGCTTCACGACACCGCGGGCGGTCAGGGTGCCGGAGTAGGCGGGGTAGATAAAGCGGATTGCCGCAGCCTGGCGGCGGGTTGGCGTCAGGTCGGGGGTACGTCCGCAGGCGATGTCGGCGGCGGCGCGGGCGAGATCGACGCCGGTGGCCAGGTGGACGAGGTGGCCGATCATGTCGCCTGCGAGGCGCGCGTTGACCTCGATCAAGCGGGGGCGGCCGTCGACGATGCGGATCTCGACGTGGCTGACGCCGTCGGTGATGCCGACGGCGTCGAGGGCCGCGATGGCGACCGGTGCCACGGTGGCGAGCAGCGGGTCGTTCGCGTCGACCATGTGCGCCAGCTCCTCGAAGAAGGGCGGCATCCCGACGGTCTTGCGGGTGACGGCGACCACGGTGGTCTGCCCCTGATGGGTGACGCACTCGACGCTCACCTCCGGGCCGTCGAGGTACTCCTCGACCAGGACCTGAGTGCTCTCGACTCCGTGGTCGGCGGTGCGCGCGGCGAAGGCGTACGCGGCCGGAAGGTCGTCGGCGGAATCGACGCGGATGACGCCCATGCTCGCGGCGTGGGCGGCGGGCTTGAGGACGACGGGATAGCCGATCAGTGCGGCGGCATCGGCCGCTTCCCGCTCGGTGCGCACGCGCACGGATACGGCGGATGGCACTCCGTGGCGGGCGAACAGGCTACGGCTGGTGTGCTTGTTGCGGCAGCCCTGGAGGGCTTCCGGAGCCGTGGTGGGCAGGCCGAGCTGGCGGGCGAGACGGGCGACCGGGACGAGGTACCACTCGGTCCACGTCAGCACGCCGGCCAGCTCGTACCGCTCGGCGAGCGCTCGTCCGGCCGCGGCCAGTGCCGCCGAGTCGGTGGGGTCGACGACGGCGTAGTCGAGGAGGAAGTCCTTCTCCCAGGTCGGCTCGGCGCCGGAGATCAGGACGACGTCGTAGTGGGCGCGGACGTTCTCAAGGCAGTAGCCGCGATACGCGTGCGCCTCCATGTCGGCGGCTGCAACGACCAGGACGACAGGGCGAGAGGACAACAAGGCTCCAAACAGTGGCAGGGCAAAGGAGGTTGACGGCAGACGACCGGGGTCAGAGGGTGCGGCGTCGGCGCAGCTCGAAGGCACTCGCCCAGTGGGGGTGGTCCTCGATCAGCTTTCGGGCGTACAGGGCGGTGAAGTTGTTGTTCAGTCCGCGCACGCCCGCGGGCAGTTGCCAGCGCAGGTCCTCGAACAGCGCCTTCAGCCCGACCCGGGTGGCCCCGGTGGCGAGCCGGTCGGCGGTCAGGCGCTCCAACGCGCGGTAGACGTACGGGTGCTCGGCATCGAAGGCCCGGAACCGGTCGGTCAGTGTCGGCCGTGATCCTGCTCGAAATGACGGTCGGGATATCGGCAGGACCACCTGGTCGGACAGGGCGTGGAACGGGGGCATGGCGGGTCTCCGTGAGGTGTGCAGGAAGGTGACCGAGGCGGTCAGGCGAAGGCGCTGCGCAGGGCGGGGATGGCGCGCAGCCGGGCGAAGGCGGTGAACAGGCCCGCGGCCTGGAGCACGGCACAAAGCGTGATGACGTGGCCGAGTTGGGCGGGTGGCACGACGGCGACGAGGACGCCCGCCAGCGGGAAGGGCAGCAACAGCACCAAGATCGTCAGAGAGAGGGTGGCGCCGAATACGTCCGGGGGGATGAGGCGGGAGCGCAGGGTGCGCAGCACGACGGTCATGCCGCCCTCGCCAGCCATGAGGACGGCGATCAGGGCGAGATAGACGTGGTAGGTGCTGGCGAAGGAGACGGTCAGGCACGCGGTGGCGGCGATCGTGGCGGACACGACGCCGACCGGCCACAGGCCGACGCGGTCGATCGCCCGGCGGCACACAAGGACCGCACCGAGCGAGGCGACGGCAGCGATGGACCAGATGAACCCGACGTCGGCTGTGGAGTGGCCGAGCTGCTTGACGATGATCACCGGGGCGGCGGCCTGCAGCAGACCGACGGCCAGATTCGACACGGTCAGTCCGGCCACCAGTCAGCCGAGCGCCGGCAGCGCCCGCAGCGTCGACCATCCGGTGCGCAGCCCCTTGCCCACGGGCTGCGCCGCGGCGGGCTCCGGTCGGAGGTACTGGCGCGGGGCGAGGACGCTGGTGAGCAGCGAGAAGACGGCGATCGCCATCAGCATGCCGCTGGCGCCGGTCCACTGGAGCAGGAGGCCGGCCAGCGCAGGGCCCGACAGGTTGGCGACCTGGTCGATGCCGAGCAGTACAGACTGCACTCGGTGCGCGCGGGCCCCGGCCTGCCAGCCGGCCACTCCGCCCGCGGTCTCGGCCGCGATGTACGAGCACTCGGTGAGGATCCCGGTGGACGCGGCGAGGACCATGACGGTGACCGTCGCCCCGAGCCCCGCCTCCTGCCCGGGGAGGAGGAACGCGGCGGCCAGGACGACCAGGGCGCGGGCAACGGAGGCGTAGCGGAGCACGGTGGTGGTGCCATGGCGGTCGACCAGGGCCCCGGCGAAGGCGAACGCGCCCAGTCGCGGGATCCATTCCAGCGCGAAGGCGAGGCCGGTCAGGGCTGCGGAGTTGGTGGTGGCCAGGACCAGCAGCGGGATGCCGTAGGTGGCCAGGGCGAACGCGGTGGCGTCCGTGCTGCGCGGCAGGTAGATGCTGCGCAGAACTGCGGGGACTGGGCGGCGGGCATGCCGCGGTCCGACACGGGATCTCACGCGGCGCGCCCCGCTTCCGCCCTCTCCTGCGCGGAGCGGGCGTCGGTGTGCTGGAGGGCGCGGGGGTTCGCCTGCAGGAAATCGGTCAGGACCTGGTGCGGCGCCGACGGCTCCAGACTCGAGCCGAACCCGTGAGGGCTGCGGCTGTGCAGCTGAAGGGTGTGCTGGACGCGGGTGACGAAGTCGGTGCTGGTGCTGGGGAACTGACGCTTGCGCGCCCAGCGGGCCGCAGTGTCGTACACCTCGGCCAGGGCCTCGCCGCTCGCGGTGAGCCGGTAGCGGTCGGGTGCCTGCTCGTCGGCGTGGACCAGACCGAGATCGCGGGCGACGTCGATGGCATGACGCAGTTGCCCGGGGGTGAGGCCACCGAAGGCGCCCTGAAGGCTGCCCTTCTGGTGGCTGATGGGGCCGTTGTCGTCGATCTCGGTGACCAGGCGTATCAGGCCCGGCAGGGTCAGGGCCCTGATCGCGCGACGTTCGTGCAGGAGGTTCTCGGGCAGGGAGCGGGTCATCGGCGCGGGCCTCCTGCCGGGGAGATCGGGCGGGCAGGTATCTGGTGGGAGAAGAGGTCGCCCGACTTCCACGCCGGGCTGTCCGGGGGCGTCGTGGTCAGCGCGGGACGAGCTGCTGGCGCGGCCGGAACCGCCGGTGCGGGAAGCCGGGGCGGGGTGGTCGCCCACGGGCCGGAACGGCTCTGCGACGGGGCCGCGCCCGGCCCCCGCATCCGACTGGCATCGGACGCGGTGATCGGGGCGGTGGCCCAGGCGGAGATCGCCTGGAAGACGGGGTCCAGTGCCCGGCCACTCGCGGTCAACTGGTAGTCGCCGGTGCCGCTGGCCGACACGAGGCCATCACTGACCAGGCGTTCCAGGGGCTTGTAAACGGCGTTCAGCCCGTAGCCGGGCATGGCCTCACTCGCCAGCGTCTTGGCGGTCGCGGTGCCCCGGGCCTGCAGGGAGAACAGGATCGCGGTGGCGTGCCGCGGTGCGAGCAGCGCGATGGCGTCGTCGATGTTCTGGGCCGGCGCGATCCGCTCGGGTTCCAGCTCGCCGGTGTGCTTGTTGGCGACCAGCTCCTTCTCCAGATAGGTGTCGGCCCATGACGCGATCACCGTGAGGACGGGCAGCAGCGCGGCACCGTTGCTGGTGAGGCCGTAGGTGACGTGGCGCGGGGCGTACTCCGTGCGCTCGATGACGCCGGCGTTGGTGAGCTGACGAAGCCGGGGGTGGAGCTGGCCGTCCGCCAGCCACGGCAGCCTCGGCTTGAACTCGGCGTAGCGCAGCGGCTGGGAGGAGACGGTCATCAGCACCCACACGTTCCAGCGCGGGGCAAGCAGGTCCAGGGTCTTGGTGACGCCCAAGAGATCGTTCGGTGTGGCGGGCGGCGCGGTGGTGGCCAAGAAGGTGGCTCCTCAAGCGGTACGGGTGAATCAGCGGGTGCGGGAGGTGGTCGCCGTCGGTGCGGCGGGTACCGGCGGAGCCGGTGGGCGGGTGTCCGGGGTGGCGCGGCGCAGGCCGCCCAGGACCGCGCTGGTGCTCTTGGCGTAGGCGTCGCGGGTGGCGACGGACTCGGCGATGCGCCGGGCGCAGTCGAGGATGTGACCGGCGGCGAATCGGCCGATCTCGCGGTCGGGGGCGGTGAGTTCACGCAGACGCTGGAGCTGGAAGGCGATGTTGCGTTCGGCGAGGGCCAGGTCGCCGTGACTGCCGGTCAGGGCGGCGAGCAGGGTGACCTCGGGGGCGGCGTCGGCGATGGCTTCGAGTTCGGCGAGCGGCTGTCCGTACAGCGCCTCGATGCGCTGGGCGACGAGCTGGGAAACGGCAGGAGTCGGGGTGTCGGGCTGGGGCAATCGGCGGTCTTTCAGGGACGTCGCGTCCGCACCGCCCGAGCGCGGGATGCTGTCGGGGCGGGCGGAGCGGTGGCGGCGATCTTGGGGCTCAATCCGGTGCGTGGCGACGCGACTTGGTTCGGCGCCGGCATGGTGCGCAGCAGCTGGTCGAGTGCGGCGGTGTAGCCGTCCCGGCCGGCCAGAGCCGCGTCCAGCCAGTCCGCGTCCCACCGCAGGTTCTCGGCGGACAGGTCGTCCATATCGGCGTCGGCGGCCGTCGCGGCGTGGACGCGGTCGCGGACGCGGGCCATCTGTTCTTCGGCGACGGCGAGGAAGCTGCGCAGTTCCAGTGCCCGCTGGAGTGCGGCATTGGCCTCGCCGCGAGCGGCCTGGGCGTACAGCTCGGCTACCTCGGCGCCGAAGCCTTCCTGCAGAGCCGCGTCACGGCTGCTGGGTTTGCCGATGACGCTCACCGCGTCGCCCCGCGTGCCGTGGTGCTCGGAGTGCTGGGCAGCGTGGGCGCAGAGGTGTGCAGGGCCGGAGCACGACGGGCGGCCGGGGACGCGCCGCGCCAGACCCCGGGTCCGCGCTTGCCGGGAGCGTTGGGGTCGAGGAGGTACTTCACGACCATGGCGCGACCGTCGCGGGAGGCGACCGCGGCGTTGACCCGGTGGGCCAACTCCATGACGGGATCATCGAGTACGTCCGGCGGCTGTGTGCCCAGTGCCTCGACGAGGGCGTCCTCGGCGGTGTCGAGGGCCTGCTGCGTTTCGGCGAGCAGGCCGTACCAGTGCACAACGGTGGTGGCCTCGGGATTGGCCTGCGGTGCCGCCTCAACGGCCCGCCGCAGATCGGAAAGCGGCATCTGGAATCGGCCCTCGATGCGCTCGGTGATGACGCCCATCACGTCTTCGCTGGCGTCGAGCACGAAAATGCTCCCTTCATTATGGAAATTCCGGTACGGGAAAGGGGGAATGGGGTGCCGGTCGGCTAGTCCAGGCCCATGTAGACCTCGCGGTAGACGTACGTTCCGGACACCCAGCCCTTCACGCCGGTGGTCTTGTCGGTGATGTAGTGCCAGTTGCCGTGGGTCTTATGGACGGCGAACTTGAGACCCCGGTAGAGCACGCCGCGGGCGGCGGACCTGCTGGTTGCCTTCGAGCGGATCGTCATGGCCTTTGTGCCGATCACCCACGGCCCGAGCCGGTCACACGGGCGGGTGGCCGGAGCCGAGGCCGGTGCGCTGGAGGGTGCGGCCATCGCACCCGGAGCGGATATGACCGGGAGGGCCATTGCGCCGAGAAAGGCAATGGATGTGGCGAATCGGGTGGTGCGCATGCGGAATTGACCTCCATGGCGCGGAGAGGGAATGCGGAAGCAGCCCCGAGCGGATGCCGTGCGGGCTGAGAACAAGAGTCCGGAGAATCCCCGGTTTCGGTAACCGGGGATTGCGTGCTATGTTCCGCGGCACCTCGCAGACACCTGATGTCACTTCGCCTGAGCGGGAAAGCGAAATGCATTGGCGTTAGCGGGAGTTCAGCGGCTGGGCCCGCGCGGCGGGGCGGGGCGTGCCGGCAGGCCGGGGACGGCGGTGACGGGCCGCGTCGCCGGCGAGGCTGTCGGCAGCGGGGGCCTTTCGCCGTTCCAGTGCGCCTCCCACCACTGGGTGGCGGCTTCGAAGGTCTGGAAGCCGCCCTCGCGCAGGGTGTGTGTCCATGTGGTGGTGTCGGCCACTTCGAGGAGCACGCGGTAGGGCAGTGCCGCCTTCTCGTCCATGGCGCGGAGCATCACCGTGGTCTCCATCGGGTTACTGGTGTCGTCGGTGTAGCTGGTGCCGTAGGCGAGGTGGTCGCCGTCGCTGCGCAGCCGCTTCTCTAGGGCGCGGGTGGTTTCGTCTGCTGGGGTGGTGCCCATGTCGTCGGGCAGGAGGATCTTCCCCTCGGGGCAGCCGCGGGCGATCAGCCAGGACTGAGCCATGGACGGCAGCGGCAGTTCCTTGTGCGCAAAGCGGTAGGTGCGCGCGGTCGGGTCGCGTTTGAGGTGCAGGGCGACGATCTGCGGATCTCCGGGGATTCCCCAGGTGACGGCGCGGTTGTGCATCACGTAGAAGCTGTGCTGGGCGTCGTCGCTGTGGTGCTCGGCAAGGACGGTCATCGAGTCCTGCTCTGTGCCGATGTGCCCCCAGAACTGATCGGCGACGTGGTCGTTGACGGCTTCGTATCCGTCGAGGTGGAAGTCGGGTTCGTAGTTGGGCATCGGAACTTTCGGTTGTGGCCCCGGCGGCGCCACGCGGAGCGCGGTTCAGCGGCGGGTACGGGAGACGGCGGGGAGGGCCGGTGCCAGAGGCGCGGGCGTGGTCCCCGGCGGGCCCGCGCGACGGGGTGCGGTCAGTACGGCGCGGCCGGCATCGGTGAGAGTGACGGGCTGACCGGCGTGCACGGGGTGCGCGGTGTCGCGCTCTACCAGGCCCATGGCCTCCAGGCGCTGCAGCTGGGCGTGGGTGATGCGGGTGCGCGTGGGAGTCGCCACGGCGAGGCGATGCGTGACGAGGTGTTCGTGCAGTTTGGCGCCCTGAGCGATGGCGAGCAGGGCCGCGACGTCCTTCGTCGCGATCTGCGGTGGCGTCTGCCGAGGAGGGTCGGCCTCGATCGGTGCCAGCGCTGCGGCTGCTACGGATTGCTTCGCATCGCGTGCGGCGGCGGCCGTCACGAGCTGATCAAGGGTGCGCTCGATGCGGGCGAACAGCGCCTGATCCGCTGGTAGTTGACTGGAGGCGAGGCGAGCGAGGCGCACCCGGTAGAAGGCGACGTCCCGCTCGGCTGCTACGAGCTCGCCATGCGCGTTAGCCAGGATGGCGTGCGGTGCTCCGAGGAGCCCGCCGTCGCGGTGTCGGTGCAGCTCCTCGACGCCGTAGCCCACGGCGGCCTCGATTCGAGAATCGAGAGCGGTGGGTATCAGCCCGTCGGATGGGGATGAGGTCATGGTGGAGCGGTTCCTGGGTCCGGGGTGAGCGCGTCCAGGGCGAGTCGGACCTCGACGTACGGGCCGTCGCGGGTGTGCTCCGCTGGGCCGAGGTGGTCGAGGAGCCGGAGCATGGGCGCATTCGCCACCTGCGTGAACGGGGATAGGGTGTGGGCTCCGCGCGCGGGCAAGGCGGGCGGCTTGGCGGGCCAGGGCCGTGCCTATGCCCTGACGCTGGCGGTGGTCGACGACCTGCAGCCCGAGATCGAAGACCCCCGGCTCCCGGCTGACCCGCCCGACGCAGACAAGGGCCACAGGCCGCTCGTCGACGCCGAGCCCGATCCAGCACTGCGCGTGGGCAAGCAGCCTGGACAGGTCGCGGGGGTCAGTCGGGTACGGCCCCAGCGGCGCAGCAGGTTCTGCTCGGAGCACTGCGCGTGGAAGGCGGCGATCAGGTCCCAGTCCGCCTCCGTCACCCGCCGACTACGCGCGAGGGCGGGGTGTCTCAGCAGGAGCAGGTCGGGCGGGCGGCCAGCAGATCGGCGCGCCGATAGGCCCGGTAGCGGCTGCCGTCGACCGCGCGCGGCTTGCAGGGCTGTACTCCGTAGCCGCGCAGGAGCAGACCCAGCCGCAGCGGGGTGAGGTCGGCGTAGCTCCAGCGCCCCTCAGCCTGGCCGGGCAGATCGCGCAGGCGCTGGACCAGCTCCGCGGTGCTCACGTAGTCCGGGGCGCCCTCGTCGTCGAAGACGGCGAGGCAGGCGTGCACGATCGTCTGCGGACTGCTGGGGCAGGACAGGAACTCCTCGTGGGCGTTGTCGAAGTCGTCCAGGCCGTCCGGCTCTTCGAAGTCGTCGAACCCCTCGAAGTTGTCGAAGTCCGGGTCGAAGCCGGGCTCCTCGTCGTCCAGCGGTTCGTACTCGGACGGGGGCGCAGCTTCGTACGCGGCTGCACAGCAGCAGGAGGTGGCCAGGAGCGCGCTCAGTTCTGCCCCGGCTGCCATCCGTTCGACCAGCAGGTCGGTCAGGGTGCTGAGCTGCTCGGTGGGGCTGACGCCGGGAAGCTCAGTGCCGGCGAACTCGGCGAGCTGCTGGTCGAGTTCCTGGATCTCGACGAACACGTCGAGGATGGCGCGGTGGTGCGGGTTCTCGGTGACCTGGGCCGGAGCGAGTACGGCGGTGGCGACCTGGTCGATCAGGGTGGGGAACTGCGTCAACGAACGGGGCCCTTCAGGGTCGGGGGCAGTGCGGGTCGGGGAAGACCGGGCATCACATAGGGCGGTGGTCCCGGCTTGGGGACGGGCGGGCGGGTTCCGAGCTGCGGCGAGCGGGTGCGGGCCGCGTGAGTGCGCTCGCCCAGGGGGCGCCGGCGGATGCCGAGGCGGGCGCGGGCGGTGTCGTACACGTCGTGCGCTTCGCGCGGTCGTACGGCCACGACGTGGATCTCGATGGTGTGCGTGGAGTTCGCGGGCGCCGGCCGCTGGGCGTAGACGATGCGCCAGGCATTGCGGTGATCGACATAGACCTTGCGGCAGCCGGCGAGGTCGCGGGTGAGTTTGACGCCGAACAGACGGGCGTTGACGACGTCCTGGAGCTGGGCCAGTGCCAGGTCGCGGATGTCGCCCGGGGCTCGCAGGAGGTCTGTCAGGGCGCGAGGGTCGAAGGACAGGCCGAACGCCGGCCAGTCCTCGTGGCCGGTCATCCGCCGGCCTGGCCCAGCTCGCCGGACTCCTCATGGTCCTCGTTCTCCTCGGTGGCGGAGGTGTTCCGGTTCGAGGGACGGGGGCCGGGCAGCAGGCGATGCGCGGGCCGGTCCGGATCGGTCATGCACGCGGACAGCGGACCGCCAGCGGCCCGGACGGTGGCCATGGCGTGGGTGAGGAAGTCCCGGTGCCACATGAACAGGCCACTCAATCCGGCCTCGGGGTCCTTGTGCTGCTGGTAGGCCAGCCACAGGGCATGAAGCCAGGCGACGACGTCGGGGTGCTCCTGCCACTGCTCGCACCACGGGGCGGCGGTGGTGACCTCTGCCCCGTAGACCCGGACGAGGAAGTCGTCGACCCAGTCGGACAGGGCGTCGAGTTCGTCCTCGTATTCCTCGCCCTCCAGCTCGAGGATCGGACGCGGCTCGGGCGGCGCGGGGGCGGGCGGCAGGCCCGCGAACCCCGGCAGACCGTAGGCGGCGAACGGCGAGTCCGGTGGCGGTGGTGCCGCCGAGAGGTCGTCGATCTGACGCTCGTGCCGCGCGGATCGATCCAGCAGCATGGCGACATTCGCCTCGACCCTCGCCAGACCAGCCTCCGGCAGCCGAACCGGCTCCAGCTCTCCCTCCTCCGAGGGCAGATGAGAGTCGGATATCTGTACCGGATCCTTCTCCGTGTCCTCCGGGGGATTTATGGACTCAGGCACGAAAAGGGTCCTCCTTGGGCCGCAGCCATAGGGCGTCGATTGCGGCTCCAACCATCCAGAGAATCCCCGGTTTCGGTAACCGGGACTTCGCTGCTATAACGCTGCGCGCGGCACGACGCGAACACGCTCGGAACACGCCGTACGCCGCGCCGCGCGGCAGAGTCATCCTCAGACGACCAGCGTCAAGTCATCCTGGGAAAGTGTCTGTTGCAGCGTCTCGGTGAGGCGGTCGGCGGCAATCTCGGCGTACTGCTTGGTCTTCTCGACGCCGATGAAGTCGCGTCCCTCCAACAGCGCCGCGACCCCGGTCGAGCCGGAGCCGCAGGTGAAATCGAGCACGGTGCCGCCCGCCGGGGCGATCTGCACGAGCTCGCGCATGACGGAGACGGGCTTCTGCGTGATGTGCTGGCGCGCCTTGCCGCTGGGCTGCGAAGCGCTGTAGAGGCCAGGCAGATAGACCGGGTTGCGGGCCGCATCGAGCGGGCCGTTGGACGCCCAGACGATGAATTCGCAATTCTGGGTAAACCGCCCCTTTTGGGGCCGCGTCTGCGGCTTGTGCCAGGCGAGGACACCCCGCCACAGCCAGCCGGCGGCCTGGATGGCGTCCGTGGTGATCGGCAGCTGCCGCCAGTCGGTGAACAGCAGAGCGGTGCCGCCGACCTTGGTGAGCCGGTGCGCCTCGGTCATGATCTGGGTGAGCCAGAAGCCGTACGACCTCTGATCCATGTTCTCGCCGGTGAAGTCCGGCAGCTCGTGGCCGGCGTCAGCCGAGGTGTACTTCTGCTTCGCGGACCGCGAGGTGCGCTCCTTCGCCGTCCTACCGCCCGAGTTGTACGGCGGGTCGGTGATGACGGAGTCGACGCAGTTGTCCGGCAGCTCGGCGAGGACGCTGAGCGCGTCGCCCTGGTGCAGGGAAAAAGGCAAAGAGATACCCCAATTCGGGTCGTGTGAGATGAGGGAGAGACGCTCCAGCTCGCCTGGATAACCCCACAGGACCGAATGCGGACGGACGGCTCCGCGGTCTGCGACGTGAGGGGGCGAGGGGAGGAGCCAAAACTGTAGGGCACGATCCCCGGTTGAGCGCTATCGCCACCGAAAACCCCGAAATAGAGCCTTGATCACCAACGATTTCGGCAACCGGGGATCCGCCCTTACTGTTTTGGAACTGCCCGGCCCACACAGCCGATGGCACATCCCCGCCCGTGCCTTCATGGAGGTACCCCCATGTCCTGGCACACCTGACCCGACGCCCTGTGCCGGTGCGAGCGGCAACTCGCAACAGCCCCCGGGCGACCCGAATTACCCACCACCCGGACGTCGCGCCCTTTCCTCAACGACGCACGCGCCGCCGGGACTTCACCAAGGACCTCGCTGTGACATCGCTCTACGCTCCCCTGCCCGCGATCCGTCCACCGGCCCGTGATCGCCTTCCGGAAGGCGGACCGGATTGAAGGGCATAGCCGCCGGCATCGGCGTCGTCGTCCTCTCCCCGCTCCTGCTCGCCGGCACCGCCATGATGATGGCGTCTTCCAGCGAAGCCTCGACCACCTCCTCCTTCAGCGGATGCCTGACCGGCATCGACACCGGAGAGGTGACCAAGGAAGTCACCAAGCTCCTCGACGGTGCGTCCGCCAAGGACGTCCACATCCAGGGCCTGGACCTTCCGGCCGAGCAGATCCCCAACGCGCAGACCATCGTGGCCACCGGCATCAGCCTCGACGTGCCCAAGAAGGGGCAGATCATCGCGATTGCCACCGCGATGCAGGAATCGCGGCTGCGCAACCTCAACTCCGGTGACCGGGACAGCCTCGGCCTGTTCCAGCAGCGCCCCAGCCAGGGGTGGGGAACCGCGCAGCAGATCCACGATCCGGTCTACGCCTCCGAGCGCTTCTACAAGGCATTGCTCAAGGTCGACGGCTGGCAGCAGATGAAGGTCACCCAAGCCGCCCAGGCCGTCCAGAAATCCGGCGAACCCGACGCCTACGCGCAGTGGGAGGACCTCGCGACCGCGCTGCAAAAGGCCATTTCCGCCACGTTCCCGAACACCGAAAAGGATGAGTCCGCCAAGGACTCGGCCAAGGACAAGGACACCGAGTCCAGCTCCGGCGGATGTGCGCCGGACAAGGACGGCACATCCTTCGGTCGGATCCCCGAGGGCAGCGTCCCGAAGGGGTACAAGATCCCCAAGGATGCCGATCCGAAGGCCCGCAAGGCCATCGAGTGGGCCATGCACCAACTCGGCACGCTCTACCAGTGGGGCGGCTCCTGCACCAACTCCCACGGCCCCGACCCGATGGGCCGCTGCGACTGCAGCTCGCTGATGCAGCAGGCGTATGCACACGCCGACGTCCACCTCACCCGCACCACGTACACGCAGGTCAACGAGGGCAAGGCCGTATCGGCGAAGAACCTCAAGCCCGGTGATCTGATCTTCAGCCGCGGCACCGCGGTCCGGCCCGAACACGTCGGCATGTACATGGGCGAGGGCCTCGTCATCGAGGCGCCGCGCACCTCAAAGCCGGTCCGGATCACGCCGATCAAGGACTGGGAAATCTTGGCCGTCCGCCGCGTCCTCTGACGCCGCGCGCCCCGGGCCACGCCCGCCGGGCCCCGTCTCGCGCCGCGAGCGCACCTCCCCTCCCTCTTTCTTCCCTCCCGCCGGCCCCTGCACGGCCCGCGCACGCAAGGAGCCCCGCCACACCCATGCCCATACCTCTCGCAGACCGCGCCGCCGTCCTCCTCGCCTACGACCCAGGCATCTCCCCCAAGGGCGGCGGCCTGCCCGGCCTGTCCGTGCTGAAGAACGTCGTCAACAGCATCAACATGTTCGGCATCATCGCCGTCGTCGGCGCCTTGGCCGTGTCCCTCGGCGTATGGGCCTGGGGCCACCACACCGGCGGCCACCAGGCCGAGGCCAACGGAAAGAAGGGCGCCGTAGTAGCAGCCGGCGCCGCGCTCGGCCTCGGCGCCGCGAACGGCATCGTGGCGTTCTTCTCCGGCCTGGGGTCGCAGGTCCACTGATGCCCAATCGACTCCCCTCCCTGTCCGCATACGGCATGACCTGGTCCGCCAACAAGCGCATCGCCCTCCTCGCCCTGGTCATCACCGCGCTGCTCGCCCTCGCCGCGACCGCCGCCTGGTTCACCGGCCGCGGCGAACACCACCAGGGCGCCGACACGCCTTCGCCAAACAGCAGTTCCTCGCCTTCCGAGGCCGCGCCGAAGCCCGCGGCCGGGGCGGGGTCGGTACCCAAGCCCCCGCAGATCGCCGAACCGGTCGCCTTCGCCAAGGCCGCGGCGGCGATGCTCTGGTCGTACGACACCCGCGACACCAGCCGCGACCAGCAACTCGCGGGCATGCGCGCGTGGATGACCAAGGAGACCAAGTACACCGACTGGGCCTCGGTGTCCGGTCAGGTCCCCGACCCGCTGCTGTGGTCGCGCATGGCCGACCAGGAGCAGCACGCCACCGGAACGGTCACCGAAGGCCACTATCCCGGCGCGTTCAAGCAGGCCCTGGCGGACGACCCGTCCGCGATCACCGAGGCGTACATCTACGTCGTCACCGTCAACGGCAAGCAGCAGATCGAGTGGAAGACGGGCGGCGGCGGAGCCGAGGACCGCGCCGTGACCCTCGCCGTGCAGTGCCGGCCCAACCACGACTGCACCCTCGCCGCCATCGCCCCCAGCGTCACGCAGTGACCCACCTCACCAACAGATAAGGAGGCCAACTTCCCGTGGGTTTCTGTGACTTCCCCGTAGCGGATAAACTCTGCGCCGTCGGCGAGGCCGTCGACTTCGCCTCCGATCCCGGCAAGGCGATCGGTGACTGGATGGCCAAGAGCGCCGGTGAACTCGCCGCCGCCGCAGCCGATCTGGCCGCCAAGGCGGTCGACGCCACCACCAAGGTCGACCTGAACGCCGGCTGGTTCCGCGACAACTACGAGATGCTGCTGCCGATCGGCCTGGTCATCCTGGTCGGGACGTTCTGCGCACAGCTCGTCCGGGCCGCCGTCAAACGCGACGGCCAAGCCCTCAGCCAAGCGTTCACGGGCACGGCCTCGGGCGTGATCTTCGCGTTCGCCGCCATCTCCCTGACCACCGTCGCGATCGAAGTGGTCGACGCTCTGTCCGCGGGCCTATTCAAGGCCGCGCACACGGACATCGCCTCGGCCGTCCGCCGCATGGTCAAGGTCAACCAGATTCCCGGACTCGCCGGACTCGGCTGGCTCGTCGCCGTCGTCGCCGCCCTCGGAGCCGCCGTCGGCGCGTTCCTCTACTGGTGCGTGATGCTGGCTCGCAAGGTCGGCATCCTCGTCATGGTGACCTTGGCGATCTTCGCCGGGGCCGGCGGAGGCTGGGAGGTGGCCCGCCGCTGGCGGCGCGGCTGGATCGAAGCCACCGCCACCCTCGTCGCGTCCAAGCTCCTGATGACCGTGATTTTCGTACTCGGCATCGCCGCCATGGGCAAGACTGAGGCCAAGGACGGCCTCGGCGCGCTTGCAGACGTCCTATCAGGCATCGTGATCATGGTGCTGGTGCTGCTCTGCCCGTACGCCACCTTCAAATTCGTCCACTGGGCGGCCGAGAGTACGGACGGAGAATCGGTTCACCGAGCCGGTGGCGCCGGCGCCCAACTGGCGCGTCAGCACGGCGAAAAGGCGACCCGCAAGGCAGTCGCCCTGGCCGCCACCGCCGGAACGGGCGGCGCGGCAGCCGGAGCAGGCGTCGCCGCGCAGGGCCCCGACGCTGTGGGAGGCGGTGGATTCCCCGGCGACATCGCCGCCAACCCCACCGGAGGCAGCGGCCAGGAGGGTCAAGGTTCCTCGGGCTCCGGAGGCTACGGGGTCAAGAACGGCCTGGACAAGGCCGTCCAGCCGCCCCCGACCAGCCCCCGTGACGACACCAGTGCCCAGGCAGGCAGCACACCCGGAGGCGGCGGGTCCGGATCGGCGCCCAGCGGCGGCAGCGGCTTCATGTCGCAGCCCGGCGCCGGCGCCTCCACACCCTCGCCGCAGGGTGCCCCGCCGGCGCCGAACTCGGCCGACACCTCCGGCGGGACCGGCACACCGCCGCCCCCGCCCACCGGCCTGTAGCTCCTGCCCGACTCCGGGGCGGCACCCGCTGCACACCTCTTCGCCGCGTGCCGCCCCGGCCACCGCCCCGCGCACCCTCGGAACGGCCCTTGTCTGATCTCACCGTCCACCCCCTCACAGTCAAATTCCCCCACCGGTCCAGGCGCGGCATCCTGCTCGGCCTGTACCTGCCCCAACTCGTCCTGGTCTCCTGCGCCCTGGCTCTGCTGCTGGTCACGGTGGTATCCACTGGACTGCTCGGTGCCATCGCTCTGACGCCGCTGTGGGCCGTGGTCGCCGCCCTGGTCGCCATCCGTCGGCACGGCCGCTCCCTGATTGACTGGGCGCCTATCGTCCTGCGCTTCGCGCGACGGCGCCGCACCGGACAGACGTTGTGGCTCGCCCGGCCCGTCACCCGCCCCCGCCAGGTCGGCGTCCTGCACCTGCCCGGCACCGCCGCCTCGCTGCGGGTGGTCACCCCCGGCGACTCCGCCAACGGCGCCGCCGCCGTGCACGACCCGCACCAGCAGACCCTGACCGCCATCGCCCGCGTCTCCAGCCGAGCCTTCGCTCTGCTGGATCCCGCGACCCAGAACCACAACGTCGCCGGGTGGGGCCGGGCCCTGGCCGGCATCGCCCGGACCGGACATGTGGCCACCGTGCAGGTCCTGGAGCGCACCGTCCCCGACAGCGGCGACACCCTCGCCCGGCACTGGAGCCAGCAGGGCCACCCCGAGACACCAGTGGCCGGGCAGGTCTACAGCGAGCTGGTCGCCTCCGCCGGACCGGCCGCCGCCCCACACGAGGCGTACCTGGCCATCAGCCTCGACCTGAAGGCCGCCAAGCGCCTGATCAGCCAGGCCGGCGGCGGGCTGCCTGGCGCCTTCACCGTCATGGAGCAGACCACGTCCTCCATCGCTCAGGCCGCGCGCAGCGCCGGACTGATGGTGACCGGCTGGCTCTCGGCGCGCGAGATCGCCGCCGTCATCCGTACCGCCTACGATCCCAAGGCCCTCTCCGCACTCCAGCAGTGGTCGGAGTCCGGGCGGGCCGAGGCCGACCCGGCCGCCGCCGGCCCGGTGGTCCAGGTCGAGGACTACGACCGGCTCGCCACCGACTCCGCCCGGCACGCCACCTACTGGGTCGAGGACTGGCCCCGCACCGAAACCTCGGCAGGCTTCCTGCACGGGCTCATGTTCACCGCCGGAGTCCGCCGCACCCTCTCCCTTATATACGTGCCCCAGGGGCTGGAGTCCGCGATGCGCGACGTGCAGCGCAAGAAGGCCGCGATCATCGCCGACGCCAACGAGCGCTCGCGACGCGGGCAGGTCGACTCCGAAGCCGACTCCGTGGAGTACGCGGACGTCAAGACCCGCGAGCGTCAGCTGATCGCCGGGCACGCCGACGTCGCCCTGACCGGACTGCTCACCGTGTCCGCCGAGACCGACGCCCTCCTCGACGCCGCCTGCGCGCAAATCGAGACCGCCGCCGTCACCGCCCAGGTCGACCTGCGACGCCTGAACTTCCAGCAACCCGACGCGTTCACGCTCGGCGCCCTGCCCCTCGCCCGCACGGCCCTGTAACCCCCCGCACTCGGCCGACCGACGACGTCCTGCCGCCGCGGCAGGAAGGAACCCTTTCCCCTTTGACTTCTGCCAGCCCCGTCGGTGACGCGTACCCGTACCTGCGGGCCGCCAGCGCCGGCATCCGCCACCACACGCGCACCCTCGCCCCCCGCGCCGAGAAGCCCGCCGCTCGCGCGGACCGCGCACATCTCGACGTACTGCACGCCCACCTCACCGCCCTGCACCAGCTGCTCGACCAGCTCGCCGACACCACCCGGCCCCCGCATCCCGCCGCCGGCCGACAGCTCGGCACCGCCCACACCCGGCTGTGGCAGGCCACCGCCGCCGTCCACGACGCCTTCCACCTCCTTCCTGTGGCGGACGAACCCGGTTCCGAATGCCACCCCGAGCGCCTCCCCGAGGGGCCGCCCGTCCTGACCATCTGCCAACGCCATCTCGCCGCCGGCCACGCCGTGCGCCGCAAGACCACACCGACCGACCTCAACACCCCAGCACCCAGCCGCACCACCACCTGCGCCCAGTGACCCCCACCGCCGAAAGGCCCTGCATGCGCACGCTCAAGCGCTCCACCTCCGCCGCCGTCCTCGTCGCGGCGCTCGCCGGCACCGCCGCCCTGGCCACCGCCGCACCGGCCTCCGCTGCCAGCTATCACTGCACGACCAGCAGCTACACGGTCGACGACCCGTCGTACAACGGCCCCGACTCCGACAACTGGGACTTCGACGTCCAGCTCTGCGCCAAGAGGAGCGGCGGCTACATCTACACCACGGCCAAGGTCGTCTGGGACGGCCCCTACGCGGCCAACCAGCACAGCAGCTTCACCTTCAACAAGGCGCGCTTCCACCTGCAGACCAAGAAGTCCACCGCGGGCAAGGACCCGGTCGTCAAGTACGCCAACTACACATATCTGGAGCGCGCGCTCGAACACAGCAGCGGCAACGGCAACGGCAACGGCTCCTACGAGACCGGAACGCTCAAGACCAAGGCGAGCGGCCAGTACCTCGCAGACGGCTACATCGAACTGGACTGGTCCGGCGGCGGCACGGGCTACCGCAAGCCGCTTCTGTTCAGCGCCTCCCCTCGCGTCTGACCTGCGCAGTGTGTCCTGAACTCCGTCACATGAAAGCCATCCCGTCATGAGCCACCGGCCCGCTCGTCGCGCCCGCCGCGCCAGCGCCAGCCCGCTGTTCACCCCGCACGGCACCGACCGCGCCTCGCGCAAGGCCGCCCGCCGACAGCTCGCCGAGGCCGCCGCAAAGGCCCGCACCGAAGCTGTCGCCCACACCAGCGCCTCCGGCGCAGCCGAGCACGAGATGCCGACGCCGCTCTTCCCGCCGGCCGGACGCCCCGGCCCCGCGTCCTCGCGCAACAACAAGATCAAGCTGCCTGCCCACCGCATGACCACCGCCACCGCGAGTGGGGCGTACCCGTTCCTCGCCGAGGGCGGACTGGGCGCCGAGGGCATATACATCGGCCGCGACGTCCACGCGGAGGCGTCCTTCTGCTTCGACCCGTTCGCGCTGTACGGCCGCGTCGAAGGCTTCACCAACCCGAACGTCCTGCTGGCCGGGGTCATCGGACAGGGCAAGTCGGCGCTCGCCAAGAGCTTCGCGCTACGGTCCATCGCCTTCGGATACCGGGTCTACGTCCCGTGTGATCCGAAGGGCGAATGGACGCCCGTGGCACAGGCGTTGGGCGGCACCTCCATCGCCCTCGGCCCCGGGCTGCCCGGCAAACTCAACCCGCTGGACGCCGCTCCGCGCCCCAACAGCGTCTCCGAGACCGACTGGGCGGGCGAGATCCGCAAACGCCGTCTGCTGCTGCTCGGCTCGCTGGCCCGCACCGTCCTCGGGCGGGACCTGCTGCCGATGGAGCACACCGGACTCGACGTCGCCCTGGACGCCGTCGTCACCCGCGCCGCCGCGAACGGACGCACCCCGCTCCTCGGCGACATCGCCGCCACCCTCAACAACCCCGACGAACTCGACCGGGTCGGCGGCGTCATGTCCGGCCGCCTCGGCGACGCCTCCCGCGACCTGGCTCATGCCATGCGGCGTCTGGTCCACGGCGACCTCGCCGGCATGTTCGACGCCCCCAGCACCGTGGCCTTCGACCCCAACTCGCCCATGCTGACCATTGACCTGTCACGCCTGGGCGGATCGGGCGACGACACCGCCCTGGTGCTCGCCATGACCTGTGCCTCCGCGTGGATGGAATCCGCGCTGTCCGACCCGAACGGCGGCCGGCGCTGGATCGTCTACGACGAGGCATGGCGGCTGATGCGCCACCCCGGCCTGCTCGCGAGGATGCAGTCCCAGTGGAAGCTCAGCCGCGGCCTGGGCATCGCCAACCTCATGGTCATCCACCGGCTCAGCGACTTGCTCACCGCCGGCGACGCCGGATCCCGCGGACGCGCCTTGGCCGAGGGACTACTCGCCGACTGCTCCACCCGCATCATCTACCGGCAGGAAACTGACCAACTCCACGCCGCAGCAGCATTGCTGGGACTCACGTCCGTGGAAACGGACGCCATCTCCCACCTCAACCGCGGACGGGGCCTGTGGAAAGTCGCCGGAAGATCCTTCATCGTTCAACATCTTTTGCACACGCATGAATTGGCACTGTTCGACACGGATGCCCGTATGCATTGATCCGGTCGAGACGATCCGACCGCCCTCGATCCCGTGGACGTCCCCATCGAGAATCCAGCCAGCCTTCCACCTTCCGCCGGTCCCGGCACCCGGATGGTGCACGAAACCCTCGGCGCCTCGCCTCAAGATCTCGGCCGCCTTCACGATGACGGCCCCGAACTGGTCCTCGCTGACCTGGTCTATACGGCCGCGCGCCTTCTGGACCACGTGCACGAGCAGTTCACCGACGCCGCTCAGAGCGCGGCTTCCACTCTGGCACGCGCAGCCTCCGGGAATACGCCGATCAACTCCCTCGGCGTCCTGCAGAACAGCGGCACACAGATCGACATTCTCGCCGCACGCCGGGCCGATGCCGTCGACCACCTTAGAGAAGCCATCCGCGCGTACCGGCAAGTGGCAGTCTCCCTGGCCCTGCGGGCACCCCGGACACGAGCCGTGCCCGCTCCGGCGCCCACGAGCACGCCGCCCGCCCGCGTGACGCGCGGCCGATAGGACCACCTCACCACTCCGTAGGGAGCCCATGCCCTCAGCACGCACCGACCTGGACACCTTCGCCACCGCCCTGGCCGACCGCCTGCCCGGCGCCTGGACCAGCGAATACCACCGTCACCTCGCCTACTCCGACCAGTTCCCCGTGGCCGAACAGCTCTGGGACGCCGGCCACATCGGCTACGTCGCCGCCGAATTCGTACTCGGGCACGACGCCGTCCTGCACGGTCCGGATCAGCAGCACCTCTACCTCTCCGACCGGCCGCGCTCCTCGCGCCAGTTCGTCGTCGCCCCGCTCGCGCCAGACGACGCCGCCGTCCAGGCGCATCACTTCAACGGAGTCGACGAGCCGAACGGCATCGTCATCCCCGACGATCCCGCGCGTGCCGCAGCCCTCATCATCCGCAGGGTCCTGCCTCGCTACGAGCAGGCCCTCCAGGCGGTACACCGCAACGCCGCCGAGCAGCCGGAGCCCCCACACCGGCAAACTCCGCCGCAGGTCGCACAGGTGGTCACGCTGACCTGGTATGACGACGGGGTGCTGGGGGCGCCGTACGCGAGCGTGCCGGAAGAGGCGCGGATGGCTCTGTACGCCCACGGCTTCCAGTACCACCCACACCAGGCAGCCTTCCTGCTGCCCACCGCATACGGCGAGGACGGCCGCGCCCTGCGGGTCCAGGCGGTGGCCCGCCATCTCGCGCAGCGGGGAATCGGCGTGAACCTGCGCCACGCCGCGCCGGCCACGGCCACGGTGCCGCCGCCCGTGCCCACGGCCATCCGCAGCCATCACCGTTGACCGCGCCTTCGCCCGGGTGACAGTGCGCGGCGGCGCCGGGGAGGTGCAGCGTGCGCTACCTCGGCACTCCTTCGGGGCCTGACATACGGGCCGCGATGAGCGCGGGACGCCTCGGCTGTATGACCACCCCGGCGCAAGGCAGCCGCATCCCCGAGGGCGCCCTGTACGCCTGCGACAACTCCAAGTTCGGCAGCGACGGCAAGGGCCGCTACTGGCCCGGCGCCGAGGCGTGGTTCGCCTGGCTGTCTAGGACCATCGAGAGGTACGGGCCGGATCGCTGTCTGTGGGCGCTCGCCCCGGACCAGCCGTTCGACGCCGCCGGCACCCTCACCGAGTCGCTGCCGTGGCTGGCCCGCATTCGTGAGCTGGGCGTCCCCGCAGCCTTCGCAGCGCAGGACGGCTGCGACCAACCCAGGCTACTGCCCTGGGATAGCTTCGACGTGCTGTTCCTGGCCGGATCCACCGACTGGAAACTCGGCCCCGTAGCCGAACGGCTGGCCCGTGAGGCGAAGGTCCGCGGCAAGGGCGTGCACATGGGCCGCGTCAACTCCCGGTCCCGTCTGAGGATTGCCGAGTGGTTCGGCTGCGACAGCGCCGACGGCACCTACCTCGCCTACGGGCCGGACAAGAACCTCCCCAAGCTCCTCAAGTGGCTCGACGAACTTGACGGCACCCCCTCCCTCCTCGGCGGCACGCACCCCCTCGGCGCTCCCGACGCCGTGTCGAGCACCTCCCCCGCGCGCGAAGCGCCCCGCCGCCGCGCACCACCGCGTGAAGCGTCTGCCGCGAGAGCACCGATGTCTCCGCCCGCAGGGACACCCGGACGTCCAGGCCCCCGAACCCGCTGACCGCGCCGTCACCCGCCGCACACTTCCAGGAGTCCGCCTGCCCTTCCCCTACGACCAGGTCGGTCAGCTGCACTCGCTGGCCGAGCGCATCCACAACGCGGCCGACGAACTGCCGCTTACCGACTCGGTGCACTCCGGCGTCGACAACCTCGATGACCTCGACGACCGCGTTCGCGACGTCGCCGGACTCATCACCCACCTCACCACCGCGGCAGCCTTCGCCGCGCGCACCGTACGACGCGGAGGCGCCCCCGAAATTGACATTACTCGCCGCACGGTCGCCCAACTCACGCTCACGGTCAGCGCCCTGGGGCACGCCCTGGCCGACCTCGGCGACGCCGTCGCCCATGCCGGCGCCCTCCAGCAGCTAGCCGCCGCGCCCCGCTCGACGCAGCGCACTACGGAGATCGACTCCACCCGGGTCCTGCTGCACGCGCGGATCGACAGCACCCGCGATCGGCTGAACAAAACCGGCGGCCGACTCCATCAGCAGGCCGATCGGCTCGCCGCTGCGCCGACACCGAACCGCAGCCCCAGCACGACCAGCGCCATCACTGCCACCCCGGCCAGCCCTGCCACCTCCCGCAGCCGCTGATCCCTCTCCCGACCAAGCCCCTGGAGCACCCCCATCCACACCGCCCGCCGCGCCCTTCCCCTGCTCATCTCTGCCGCGCTGCTCGCCGTGGCCGCCACCGCCTGCAGCAGCGACGACGCCCCGTCCACGAAGAAGAACGCCACCACACCCGCCGCGCCGAAGCCGGTAGCCGCGCTCAGTGAGGCGCAGGCCCGCGCCGTCATCAGCAACTACTCGAAGATCAACAACGAGGCCAACGCACAGCGCGACCGCGCCCTGCTTGACACCATCGAAGACGGCCCGCTGTTCGCAATGTCCGTCTCCGACTACACCGAGACCGAGGGCCTGCCCAAGGCCGACCGCAAGCCGTACAAGCCGTGGTCGTACGACACCTCCAGCGCCAAGCTGTACATCCCGCGCTTCACCACCGGCCAGGACCGATGGTTCGCCGCCGCGCTCTCCGGCGAGAAGGGCAAGGACCCGAGCCGCATCGCCGTCTTCGCCGAGCAGCCGAAGGACAAGCGGTGGGAGCTGGTCTCCGTCGTCGACCTCGACAGCACGACGCTCCCGGACGTCGCCCTCGACCAGGACGGCTACGCCACCGCGGTCGCCGCCACCGGCAACAAGCAGCTCGCGGCCGACGCCGACCTGCTGCGCGCCGCGGTGATCGACAACTTTGCGACCGGCGGGACGAACACCGGCACCAAGGTCTTCGACCCGACCAAGGCCAGCCAGCAGCAGATCAAGGTACATGACGAAACCACCCGCAAATTCGGGAAGCTGGGCACCACCGTCTTCGCCGGGGGCGCCAACCGTTTCAAGGACGCCTACGCGCTGAAGACCGGCGACGGCGGTGCACTGGTGCTGTTCGCCCACACCCACACGCAGACCGACGCCGTCGCGCACTCCGGGCTGCAGATCAACCCGGACAAGGACGACAACGCCTGGCTGCACGGCATCCCACGCACGTCGGTGACGTACACGTTCGTCTGCGCCGACGCCGCCACCGTGCCCGCGAAGGCCGCCCCTTCCCGCCTGATCGGCTACACGTGCGCCCGCACCGACGCCTCCGGCCCGCTCGTCGGCTCCGCGCCGACGGACCGCGCGTAGCCGACCGGAGGAGTGCCTTGTCCCTGCCACGCCCCGACTTCGAGCTGTACGACAACGTCGGCCGCACCACCCAGCAGATCACCGCCCATCGGGGCGACCGGCCGACCGCCGACGACCTGCATCGCTGGGCCGCCCACGACGCACGGGAGTTCAGCTCCTCGCTCCCCGACGACGAGGCTGGTCAGAGCATCATCGACTGGACCCGTCAGCCCTACCGGGTACGCACAGCAGCCGAGTTGAACACCGTTGCGCAGGCCGTCCTCGGCGACGGACGCAGTGGCCTCGGCGAGCTGCACACGTTTCTGGAGACCGCGGCCGAATGGTGCGAGCACTACCAGGAACCAGGCATCGCGGCGCGCTACCGCCAGCACGCCGAGGAGCTGTCAGCACTCGGTGACCGGCTCGCCTACTTGAGCGAGGACCACCTGGCCAGCGTCTATCGGCGCACGAACCGGTCGGCATCCGCGCAACCCCCGCGAACCGTACCGGCGGCTCCTGTCGCACCGACTGCGCCCGCGCGCCGATCCGCCCGCTGACCCCGCCCACGACAGGAAGATCCTCTGTCCACTCGTTCTGTCATCGCCCGCCCCACCGCCGACGGCTACGCCGGCATGTACGTCCACTTCGACGGCTACCCCGACAACAAGCTCCCGCTGCTCCTGGCCGCCTTTCAGCACCGGTTCGCCGCCGACCTGGAAGCCATGGCCCGCCACTTGATCGACGACGTGGATCACGGCTGGGACGAGCTGGGCACCGACCTCCTCGACGGCGCTCCCGCCGCCTGCGCCGCTGCCTGACCGGGGGCGACGAATACCCCAGCCGTCAGATGACCAACGTGATCAATGCGGACGGCAGCCCGGCCGAGCGTGAGCTGATCACCCAGGACGGCACCGACGAGCTGGAGTGGGCTTACGTCCTGCACCCGCACGGCATCGAGGTGATCGCCCTGCATGCGTACGACCGCGGTCCCGTCGTCGCGTGGGACACCGATCCGCGCAGCCGAGTCACGGCGAATCCCAGTGCGTGGCACCCGGACACGCCAGCTCCGATCGTTGCGCCGCGCACCGCCCCGCGCCTGTCCACGTCCGCGCCGGCGCCCGCGCCCCGCCCGGCTGCCCGCCGCTAACACCGGCTCCCCGCACCGTCCCCGACCGCCACCCCGCCCGGAGAACCCGCTGTCCCCGCACTCGTGCCCGAAGATCACTGTGGTCATCGCCACCCAACTCCGCACCGATCGCCTGGCGTTCCTCACGGCCATACACGCCAGCCTGTGCCGTCAGAGCGTGCCGTGGGAGGCCGTCGTCGCCCTCGACGGTGCCGACCCCGCCCGGCTGCCCGCCGCTCTCACCGCCGACCCGCGCGTGCGCATCCTCGCCCTGCCGCGCCCGGTCGGCGCGGCCTGCGCCCGCAACTTCGCACTCTCCGAAGTGCGGACCGAGTACCTGAAACTGGGCCGACGATGATGATGAGTTCACCGACTGGGCCATGGCGCTGCGGCTGCGCACCCTGGAGGCGACCGGGGTGGGCTGGTGCGCCGGATACAGCCAGGACCTCCACCCCGACGGGGCCACGACCCTGTGGCGGCCCCCGACGCCGCCGGGCCCGCACGAGGCCGGGGACGTGTGGCGGTACTGGAAGGACCCGGCCGACACCATCCCGCTCGGCCCGACCACCCTCCTGGCCCGCACCGACCTTGTGCGCGCGGCCCCCATGGGCGGTCTCGTCCAGGGCGAGGACTACTGCACCCTCGCCGTCACCTGCCTCGCCCCGGGCATCGTGCTGCCCGTCCCGGTCTACCGGTACCGCAAGCACGCCGGGCAGATGACGGCGCAGGACTCATACGACCAGCTGGAGGCAAGGGCGCGGGTCTTCGCCCACCGCTTTGGTGTCAGCCTGCGCGCCGCGTCCTCGCCGCTACGCGACGCCGCTTCCGCCGCCGCGTAGTTGAGACGGCCCTCGCCCCGCCCCACTCCTACCCACCAAAGGCACCTATGCCCGACACCCCCGCTCAGGACCACGCCCCGCAGAAGGTCCTCATCTCTCCCCGCTACCTGGCCGCCAGCCTGCCCACCACCCACCACGAGTTCCTGGAAGTCTTCGCCGAGGAGGCAGGGTGGAGTGCGCAGACGGACAACTCGGCCCTGACCGTGACCAGTCCATGCCGGCGCGTCACCATCCGCCACGACCAGACGGCCGTGGGCCGAGGCCCCCACCTGGTGGTCTCGGCCCGTAGCGAGGAGGAAGCGTCCGAGCGATGGCGCACGAGCGTCAGCGGCGCCGAGCCGGTCGAGTTCGTCTCCACGCTCCTCGGCACCCTGGCCGCCGAACTGGAAGCCGACCCGGATCACGTCGTCTACGGAATCGGCGCCGAGCCCGGCCAGTTCGAGCTGCTGGTCGACATCGACGCCTGGAACCACTTCGACGCTTCCGGACTCTCCGGGTTCATCTCCCGCGACGGGCAGGCAGCCGTGATCGGTCGGCCGCCGGACTCATCGGCGCCGCCGATCCACGGCGACGCATCCATCGCCTGGCACGTGGCCGCCTCCCCGGACGACCTCGGTCACCTGTGGGACATCTCGTTCACGCAGAAGGCGCCCGAATTCCTCATGCATGCCGTCGTCGCCAAGACCCTCGATCCCCGGCCCATCCCGCGCTCCACGGCGTTCCCGTTCCCCAAGGCCGTCGTGCCCCTGGTGACCATCACGCACGTTCCGTCGGCTCGGCCTCCCGCGGCGCGGCCGTCACCCGCCAGCCCGGCGCGCAGCCCCGAGCCCAAGCGCGCCCGGAAGACCCGCTGAGCCCCGTCCGCCTGGACGACGTCGCCTGCGGGCTCGACCCATCAGGACCCTGATGCTCACCCCCTCCACCGAGATCACCCTCAGCACCAGCCGGACTCTCGGCCTCGTCGCCATCGCCTCCGGTGAAGACTACGAGCAGGCCAACCAGGCTCTTGAAGCTGCCGGATTCAGCCGCCTGTCCAACGGCGCGTACACCGCCTCGCTCGCCGACGCGCAGGTCGCCTGGCACACCGCGAGCGCCCTGGTGCACCGCGCCCACGAACGCGGCGCCACCCTCGTCACCAGCTCTCGGCCCTACCTCGGCGACGTCGGCATCGAGATCGCCGCCCGGCTGCCCGGCACCTGGAACGCCGAGCTGGAGATCTACGCCCACCCGCTGTGGCAGGACGATCTCTGGTACGGGCTCTGGGAAGCCGGCGAGATCCACCAGGCCCTCGAAGACCACCGCATCCCGTTCGCGTCCGTACTGAAGAACGGCACGGGTACCGAACTGCTCCTGGTCGAGCGGCCCGGCCACCGCAGCGGCTACCTCCTCGGCGCGCTCACCGACCACGAGAAGGAAGACGTCCGCGACGATCCCGCCACGCCGCGCACCATGGTGCTGCCCGCCGACCCGGGCCTCGCCACGCACGCCGTGACCCACACGTTCCTGCCCGCCTACCGCCGCGCCCTGCACCACCGGGACCTCAACACCGTCCTGTCGGCGCTGGAACGTATCCGGAAAGAACACCAGGCCCTGGAGGCAATCAAGGACTCCGGCCGGTACAGCGACGCAGTGCCGCTCGGCGGCTCCCGCCTGATCTCCGGAATGGAACGGGAATTCGCCGACCACGCCTGGCTGGAGTTCCGTCACGTCCTCGAACACGCGCCACTCCTCCTCTCGCGCTGCCGCCCCGCCGCCACCGCCTGGCCCGACGACGGTGCAGCACTGACGCGGCTGCGCGAGGCACTCGCCCACAGCCAGGACACCTGGGACGAGTGGAACGGCCTGCGGCACGAGTTGTACTCGGTACCCCGGACGCTGCCGGCCCACGAGTGGAGCCAGGTCCGCGGGCAGATGGGCCTCGCCGTCCTGCCGGCCATCGAGACCTGGCTCGCCGACAGCGAGGCGTTCGAGCGCCAGGTCCGCGCAGCCGTACCGGGTGGACCGGCGGCTCTGTCCGCGCCCAGCCCACGGCTGCTCACCGCCCGCACCGTTCCGCCGCCTGCGCCCCGCGCCGCGGCGGCGCACCGCTGACCGCTCCAGAAAGGAATCCTCTCTGTCCGACCACTTCCGGTTCGGCGCCCACCCCGACCACGGATTCGTGGCCGCCGCCACCGCCAACATCCCCGCGCACCTCGCCAACTGGTTCCTTGTACGCGAGCAGTTCGAGCCCGTACCCAACACCCCGGGCCTGTACCGGCTCACCAATCCCGAACAGGACGGGATCCGCCGCACCCGCCAGGCCGTTCACGACCTTCGCCGCCACGGCTACGAAGTCCACGCCGACTACAGCCTCGACCCCGGCCTCAGCGCCTCCTCGCCCCGGCCGACCGTGCGCAACGGGCTGATGGAGCGCCGCAACCGCATCGCGCAGGCAGCCGCCACCCGCTCCCCGCAGCAACGCGGCGCCCCGACCACCGCGCTCCCCGAGTTTCTGCCCCAGCCCGGCGCCGTACCGGTGGGCGGGCGTGCCCAAGCAGCCGGGAAGGGGCGGAGCCGATGAGCGACGAGCCGATCCACATCACCCGCGGCCAGGGCGGCGAAGTCGACGTCGAGGGCCCGGTCGACGGCTTCGCCGCGAGCGTCTTCAAGCGCGCCGGATTCGACACCTACCCCACCTTGCGCGGCGTCTGGATCCGGCTGCCGTTCGACCTGGGCCGCACCTGGGAGAACGAACACGCCACCTGGGCCGCGGAGATGCTCGCCGCCGCCCGCTACAGCGTCGACCTCGACCCCGATCTGCGCGCCGTCCCGCCCGCCGCGTCCGCGCCATCGGCGCCACGCCGCACGAAGACCGCCATGACCGCACAGTCCGCACCTGCCGGCTCCCCGCGGCGGCAACGGCGCTGACCGCCGATTCGACACGAAGGCCCTCCGCCCTGACTTCCTCCGCCGCCACCGATAGGAGACCCGCCTTGCCCGAAGCACCAGCAGAGCCGTTCATGACGATCCGGCACACCATCACCGGCGAGATCACCACCACCGGCTACAACGCCGCCGCCCGGCGGATCCTGCTCCAGGCCGGCTTCGAAGAGACGCCAGGCTGCGCCTGCCGGGCGACGGAACCCGGTACGGAGCGCACCCACGGGCCTGCTCGGCAGCCGGCGAGCCGCTCGTCGCAGGCCATCCCCTGCACCTGTACTGAGCCCTCGGTCGGCCGGTGAGCGCCGACGGTACGCCCCGGTTGGCCCGGTCGCCGATGTCGGCACAGTCCGTGATCCGCTCCGAGAACGGCCAGCCTCTCCAGCGCATCGCCAACCCCGCCCGCACCCGCACCTGTTGAAGGATCCTCGTATTGACCACACCCGGAACGCCTACCAGTCCAGCGCGCACCAAGGGCGGCGAGCTACGGGCCAAGGTGGCCCGACTGCTGGCCGATCGGCCGGCGGACGCGCTCACCATCGGGGACATGGCCAGGCAGCTGGGCCACTCCCACGGCGCCGTCCGCAACGCCGCCCTCACTCTGGTGCGACGCGGCGAGGCCGACCAAAGCGGAATGGGACAACCGGAGTTCCGCGCGAACGCGAAGACCGCCGCAGCCGCGCAGACCGCTGTGATCAGCCCACCGGGCACCCACTCTCCCCGCGCCCAGGCGGCCACGGTCCGCACGACCATTCCCGCAGCAGTCAGGCCCAGGCAGACCGGTCCGATCCGTCGCGCGGGGGGCCAGCTCTACCACCCCCGGGAGCTGGCCGATCTGCCCGACGTCGAGGCGCTGAATCGGCTGCGCGACGCCGACGTGCCGGTGCTGCTCTACGGCCCTCCGGGCACCGGCAAAACGTCGCTGGTGGAGGCGGCGTTCCCGGACCTGCTCACCGTCGCCGGCGACGGTGACACCACGGTCGGCGACTTGATCGGCGAATACACACAGGACGACGCGGGAGCCTACGTCTTCCAGTACGGTCCGCTGGTCACCGCGATGACCGAGGGCCGCGCCCTGCTGATCGACGATGCCACCCTGATCTCACCGAAGGTCCTGGCGGCGCTGTATCCCGCGATGGACGGGCGTCGGCAGATCCAGGTCAAGGCCCACAAGGGCGAGACCATCAAGGCCGAGCCGGGCTTCTACGTGGTGGCGGGCCACAATCCCGGCGTCCACGGGGCGGTGTTGACGGAGGCGCTCGCGAGCCGGTTCAGCGTGCAGATCCAGATCGGCACGGACTATGACCTCGCCCTGGCCTTGAGGATCGATGCCCGGGTGGTCCGGGTCGCCCGACACCTCTCCCGCCAAGTCGAACTCGGCGAGCTGGGCTGGGCCCCCCAACTGCGAGAGCTGCTCAGCTACCAGAAGACCGAGGCCGTCCTCGGCACCAAAGCCGCGCTCGCGAACCTGGTCGGCATCGCTCCTGTGGAGGATCGCGACGCCGTCGCCGCTGCCGTCATCAAGGCTGTCGGCGTCAAGGAGGTCGCTCCCCTCACCCTCGGCAAGCAGCTTTCCGCCTCGGCCGTCCGGCAGCCCCCGGGCAGCACCGGCTCCGCGCACCGGGGCCGCTCGCGATGAGCGCCCACCACCACGTCCAGTCCCCCGCCACCACGCCGGACGACGACGCCGACCTCGCGCGATGGGACGACGACGGCGCCCCGCCCGCGCAACCCCGTTCCTCCCCGGCCGCGTGGCTGCGCGTGGGAGCCGAACTCGGCGACCGGCTGGTCGACCTCTCTGGCCGCCAGGACCTCCTCGTCACCTGCCGCCCCGGCACGCGCAGCGGCGCACCGGCCGCGTTCTTCCCCACTCTGAGCGAGGTCGAGTTCGACGCCGGCCTGTTCGCGCCGCTCCAGCCCCACGAGATCCATCCGCGGATCGTGGGCGACGAGGAGAGGTATCCCGCCGCCTGGGGAGTGTTCGTCCACGAGGCCGCGCACGCGGCCCACTCCGTCTGGACGGCGCCTGCCGGAGCGAACCCCCGTGTCGTCGAGGCCGCGCTCCTGCTGGAGGAGAGCCGGGTCGAAGGCGCACACCTGATCACGCGGCCCACGGACCGCACGTACCTGCGCACCAGTGCCCGCACCCTGGTCATGCCCGACATCGCCCACCCCACCCTCCAGGGCATCGAGCACGCCGCCGCCGTGGCGGCCCTGGTCCTCGGCCGCCGTGACGTCGGCATCCTGGACGCCGGCGAGACCCGGGCCGTCGCCGATCTGTGCGAAAAGGTGCTGGGCGCAAACCTGCTGGCCACACTCACCCGCATCTGGACCGCAGCCCACCAGTGCGCCGACCACGACGCCACGACCATGCTCGCGCACGCTCAAGAATGGTGCGACGCTCTGGACGCCGCGGCCCCCGCCCGGCCCGTGCCGGAGAACCTCACCGATCTGCTGTCCGGCGCCGTGGGGGTCGTCATGGACAGCACGGCAGCCACCGACGCCGCCGACCTCGCGGCACAGGACGCAGCGGCCAACGCCATGGCGTCGCGGTCCAAGGCGCAGGCTCAGGACCGCGCCCAGCGGGCCGGCCAGCGGCGCAAAGCCGCCGCCACCGCCGAGTCGGTGTTCAACGCCCGTGGCACCACCGTCAACCCCGACGGCACACCGGCGCCCTACGGCAACCCGGTCAACGGCACCCGCAAGCCCACCGCCGCCGAGAAGAGCGCCGCCGCGCGCCTGAGCCGCGCCCTGCGTGCCGCCGCCTACCGCGAGCGGACCGAGGAACGGGCCACCAGCCCCACCCCGCCCGGCCGCCTCAACATGCGCGCGGCCCTCGCCCGCGACGCTCAGCGCGCGGCCGGGTCGGTCCCCACCGCGGAACCGTTCACCCACACCCGCCGCCGGAACTCCCCCACCCCACCGCTGCGTGTGGGCATCGCCGTCGACGTCTCCGGCTCCATGCGTGCCGCCTGCGCGCCCGTCGCCTCCGCCGCCTGGATCGTGGCACGCGCAGCAGCCCTGACCGACCCCGACTCCCTGACCGCCACCATCGCCTACGACCAGCACCTGACCGCATTGACCCGCCCCACCCACCAAGCACCAGAGCGCGTGACGACGTTCGATGCCACCGGCGGCCACCACAACCTCGGCAACGCCATCGACGCACTCGACCACGGCCTCGAACTCAGCCGCCCCGGCGCCGGCCGCCTCCTCGTGATCGTCACCGACGCCCACTACGGCAGCGACGAAACCGCTCAAGCCGTCACCCGCATCAAGCAGCTCACGACCGCCGGCTGCGCCGTACTCCAACTCACCCTCACCCCGAAGTCCCACCACTTGCCGGGGACCACCTTGCTGCACCTGCCCCAACCCTCCAGCGCTCCCGCCGCCATCGCCAAGGCGGCCACAGACGCCATCCGCAGGACACGCTGAGACGACGCAGAAGACAGAAAGCAGGAACAACCACGTGGCAATACGTACGACCTGGAACATCGTCCACAGCTGTGGACACGAAGTGACGCACAACCTGTCCAACCGTCCCGCCGACCGGCGCGCCGGATTCGCTCGCTGGCTCGAAGGCCGCGACTGCACCGACTGCTGGAAGGCCGCCCGCGACGCCGACACGGAATCCAAGGAAGCCTGGCTCGCCGCCAAGCGCGCCGAGGAGCAGCAGGCCGCCGCCGAGTGGGCGAAGCAGTTCGACATGCCGCCGCTCGAAGGGCCCGAGAAGGCCCTCGCCTGGGGCGAGCGCTCCCGCCACCAGCTCGTCACCGCCGCGTACAGCGCGCTGGTGAGCGAGGGCACCTGGGACGAGGCCGACTGGGCCGTCCTGGAAGACAAGATCCGCACCGTCGCCCGCGCTGGATGGTGGATCGACCAGAGGGGCGCTGAGGGCTCTGACCTGCCCGAACTCCTGGACGCCGCCGCCTCGGACGACATCGGGACGGAGAACCCGTTCCGGTAGGACGCGGGGCTGTATACCCGACGATCCCCGGTTACCGAAACCGGGGATCGTCCGGATCCTTGTTCCTCCCACCGCCTCCCCGCGTCCCTCGTGGAAGGAACCCAGCCGTGCCCGCATCCCGCCATCCGCATGCCCCCGGTGACATCGTCACCCCCGACCGGGACATCACCCACGCCCACTTCCGGCCCGGTGACCAGGTCGTCATCCTCAAGGGCACCTCCGGCAGCGAACTGTGGGGCGACGCCTACAAGGTCGTCACCCCGTCGTGGCACACCCCGACCGACGAGGACGGCTGGCGCCTGTACGACCCGGCCGGCGGCGAGCGCACGTACATCACTGCGCACCCGCGCTACCTGGTCCACCTCTCCAGCCGCTGCCCGGACTGCCTCATCTACCAGCAGGCGCTGCGTACTTACCTCATCCCGCGCCTGGCCGACGCCGACGAGGACGTCGACTGCGGCTGGTACTCGGTCTCCCGCCTCAACCAGGTGGTGCACGTCGCCGATGCCCGGGGTGGCCAGTGACACAGGCACTCGGCTCGGAGCGCGCCGCAGCACTCACGAGTGCGGCTTCAGCAGCCATCGAGGGGCTCACCGGGAGCGAGTGGCCGACGCTGCTCGCCGAGGCCCTGCGCGAGATGGACGCGACGTGGCAGGAGTCGGCCGAAGTGTGCGCCGACGTCGCCTGGCAGGCCCGCGCCGTCGGCAACAGCGCGCTGGTCGTGCTCACCTCCGAGCACGTCACCGACACCGACCCGGACCCGGTGATCTGGCGGACGTACCGGCACCTCTACCTCAGCACGCTGCGCTACGACTTCCGCTGCCGCAACATCGAGTCACTCATGAACAAGGTGCCGGTGAGCGTGCTGAACGAGGACCCGTACAGCGAAGCCCTGTACGGCTTCGCACGGTTGGGGCAGTCCCGCTCCGACGGCCTCGCCGTCCTGCACCGGGTCCTCGTGGCCGCACCCGGCCACCCCAAGACCCTGCACGTCCTGCTGCACGGCGTATGGCTGGGCACCTTCCTTCCCGGCCGAGCGCCCATGCTGCTCGCCCTGGTGGGGCTGCTCCCCGAGGGCGGGCTGAACGATCCGATCGCGCTGTTCCGCATGGCCTCGGCACGGCGGAGTCTGGGCCAGTACCCCGAGGCCCTCACCGCCATCGACCACGCCCTGGAGCTGCTGCCGCCCGGCGAACTGGCAGTCCACGCCGACCTGGTACGTGAACGCGCCCTGATCACCACGGCGCACGACCTGGCCCTCCTCATCCCCCACCGCCCGGATCCCACCCCATGATCGTCCGTATTGGACCGCGTGACCTCAGCGCCGGCGAGGCGCTCGCCGAAGCCCTAGGCCGCCCGGTCAGCGACCGCGAGGGCCTGACCGACCACACGGTGGTCGCCCACTGGCACAACCTCGCCGTATACACCCCCCTCGACGAAGGGCAGACCTGGACGACCGCCGAGATCGCCGAGCACTTGGACGACCCCAACTGGCGCCACCCAATCCCAGTCAGTCCGCACGGCGACCGCCGCGCCATCTGGCACATGCACGTGCGGCTGCACCCGGACGACCGGGAGCTCACCCGCCCCGAGTGGACTGAGATCGCCCACCGGATCGCCCGCACCGCCGGCATCCAACACCCCGGCGACGACCACAGCTGCCGCTGGATCGCCGTGCAGGCGCAGCCCGGCCGCCTCGATCTGATCGCCAACCTCATCCGCCCCGACGACACCTGGACCGCACAGCCGCACCGGCTGCACGCGCTCCTGTCCGCCGAGAGCCGACGCATCGAGGCAGAGCTGGGCCTCATCTCGCCCCGTACCGGACCGGATCCGCAGCAGCCCGTCCAGCAAGCCCGGTTCGCGGGGCGCCGACTGGAAGTCGGCACCGCCGATGCCGCTTCCCAATTCGGTGTACTGCTGCGGCAGCTCGCCGCCGAACGCACGGGGCCTCTGGCCACCGTCCGCGGCCTCATCGAGCACACGGCCCACCGCCTCGATGACCTGCCGGATGCGTACGGCCCCGACATCGCGCACCAGTTGGAGATGGTGGCCCGCCGCCTGTACGGCATCCAAGCCAGTCTCGAGTCTCTGGCTGCGGCCCTGCCAGCCCCCGCTCAAGCGCCCCTCGCCGGGCCAACACCCCGTGCATCCACGCGGATCGTCGCACCTGGCCCGTCCGGCGCCGGGCTCTCCCGCTGACCCGACTGAAAGAACACCTTCTTGGCCCTTGCCGATCGCTTTCTGACCTTGAGGCGCGATGTCCACTCCGGGGAAGTCCTCGCCCGCGGCGGGGACCCCGAAGCCCACAGCATCCTGGAACGCAGCGGATTCGTCCCCGTCGTCCGCCTCCACGAGACCTATCACCGCCTGCCCGTCGGCCTCGACGAAGCCGAGGAGAAACGCCTCGCCACCCGCGCCGTCGCCCGTCTGCGTGCCGTGAAGTACGGCGTCGACACCGACGACGCCTTCGACACCGAGAGGCGCGAGCCGCACTACCTTCCACTCGGCTCCTCCGTCGCGCACCTGGCCGAACGGATCCGCGACGCCACCAGCAGCGACGAGGTCGCCGACGTCCTGACCGAACTGACGGCCTCCCACGACGGCGTGCTCGTCGCCCTCGGCGAGGTGCTGGCGGCCACCGCCGCCTTCTATCAAGACCTCGGCCAACCGGCAGATCCGCACACCGCGAAGCGGCTGCAGTACCTGGCCGAGCACCGGCTCGGCGTCCTGTGGTCGGACCTCGCGCACATGCGCAACGACCTCGTCGACCGGCACCAGGACCATCCCCAGCGCCGCGCGTGCACCGCCGAGGTCGGACCGGAGGAACGCGAAGCCTCCGCCGTCTGCGCCTGCCCGACGCCTCCGCCGCGCCTGACCACCAGCCCCGTCGCCGTGCCCGCCGCACCCGCACCGGCACACCCGCGACGCTGATCGCGCCCTTCCCTTCCGAGGAGCCCATGCACGACCCCACCCCCGACACCAGCCTCGGCTCGTTCGCCGCCGTCCTCGCCGGCGAGCTGCCGGGCACCTGGACCAGCGCGCACCACCCTGGCCATGGCGGCCTCAACGTCCACCACGTCCTCACCGACGCGGTCTGGGACATGAACGAGGTCGCGGAAGCACTGGCCAAGCACCCCGTGGGCCACTGCGCCGTGCTGCAACGGCACGACGGAACACGCCTGTTCGTCACGGAACAGCCCGGCCACGCGGAGAGATACCTCATCGCCGCACTGGCCCCCGACGACGTACCGTCCGAGGCATTCCGTGGCGTACGCGAGCCGGACGGAATCGCGGTCGAAGCCGACCCGTTCAGCGCCGCCGAGAACATCACCTTCGACCTCCTTCCCCGCTACTACGTCGCGGCCCACCAGGTCTTCAAGAACGCCGAGCACCTCACGCGGGAATCATCCGCTGACGAACGCCTGGTCATGACCTGGTCGGACGGTGCACTCGTGGTCGACCAACCCGGCCGCGCCGACATCACCCAGGTACTCACCGACCACGGCTTCGTTCTCGACACAGCGCGAGCCGCCCTTGTCCTGTCGGGCGACGACACCGCCCGCCAGGCTGCCTCCGTACGAGCCACCGGAGAACGGCTGTCCGCGCTGGGCATCGACACCGTGCTGCGCCATCCGCCGACCCGGCCTGCCCTGGACACCACCCCCGTCACGCCGCCCGCGACCTCGTCCGTGCCGTCCGCGCGACGGCGATAGCCCCGAACCGCACAGGAGTAACCGCACGTGGGAAACCGTGCCGACGACGAAGGCACCGACGTCACGATCTACCGCAAGCCCCTCACCGACACCGTGCACGCCGACACCCCGACCGGCGCGCCCGAGCAGCTACTCGCCCTCCTCGACGACCTCGGCTTCGAGCGCCGGACCCTGCCCACCCCCGGGCCCGTCTACTTCTGGCACGAAGCACCCGCCCACCTCGACGAGGACGCGAAGAAGCAGCTCGCCACCCATGCGGTGCCCTGGCTGCACCAGGCCGGATATGTGGTCCGCATCGACGATGACGTCTGGGACGCCGCCGCCTACACCGACGCCGCAACGGCCATGCGCAACCACAGCGCCCCGGTCCCGCCACACGCCGTGGCCGCCGCGCCCGCGACGGGGCGTCCAGCGGGGGCACACCGACGGTGAGCCTCGCCGACGACTACGACGTCGACGTCACCGTCTACCACCGCGACGGAACGATCTACGTCGATACCCGCGCCGACGCCCCCGAACATCTCCTGGTCCTGCTCGACGACCTCGGCCTCGACCGGCACCAGGTCGAGGGCGACGTCTGGCATCAGATCCCGGACGAGATGGACGAGATCACCATGAAGGCCCTGGCCGACCGGGCCGCGCCGCTGCTGGCCCGTGCCGGATACCGGGTCGACATCGATGCGGGCCTCTTCGGCGGCACTGCCTATCGCGCAGCACTCGCCGAAAAGGCAGCACACCGACCAGCACCGCCACCCACACCACCCGCCGCGCAAGCACGCCGTACGCGCTGACCGACCGCCCCTCGCCGGCCCCGGTCTACCGGGGCCGGCCCCACCCTCGCCAGGAGCCCGCCGTCACTCACAAGCCCGACCGCACACCCCCGCCCATCACCGCCGACCGCAAGCCCCGCCTGGTCACCGCCCTGTTCCGCCACTACCTGCGCGCCGTGAGCGTCGGCAGCTGGGGGCGCAACATCCCGTTGGCGGGCGGACGCCCCGAGGCGGCCCTCGACGAGGCCCGCCGCCGCGACGCCGCCCTCCTCGTGGAGAGCTACCGCATCCGTCCCCACAACTAGCAGCCCCGAACGGCCTGTTCAGGAGGCCCATGCCCGACTCGACTCTCCCCTCCATACAGCTGGCCAACGCCATCACCGCCCAGATCGGCCAGCTCCGCCGTCACCTCGCCCTGGCGCCGCCGGGCGAGGCAGCCCAGATCCTCGCCAACGTCCTGGACTACGACACCGGTCTCCTCGGTGAGGTCACCGCACTCGTCTCCACCGGCTCGCGTTTCGCGAAGGTCAACTCCGAGCGCGGCATCCTGCCGCCCGAGGTCTGGCTAGCGCTGGGCCGCGCCGCCAACGAACTCGACAGCGTGAGCGTCGACCTCACTGAGCACACCGGCGCCATCAAGAAGGTCGCCGCGCCCGCCCTCAGCTCCAGCGGGCCCACCGCCGCGCCGGTCGCATCGGCGATGGTCGTCAGGCGGCGCAGGTGAAGAAGAACAAGCAGTGGTCCGGTTGGGGCCCCACCGGTCAGCAGGCCCAGCAGCACTACCTCGTAGAACCCCGGCACCTCGCCGGCGGCGGAGACCTGCGCTTCGTCACCGAGTACCTGCGCGCCTCGGGCTGGAAGGACAAGTCCAAGACCGGCGGTCCCGTCGTGTTCGACAGCCCCGACAAGTCCGTGCGCATCGGCTACGACCCGTTCACCCAGCCCGGCGGCTGGACGATCAGCGGGAAGCAGACCAGGACGGAGGAGGCGTGGCACGCCACTCTCGGCCGGCCGGTCCCCGTCGAGATCGTGGCCGGAATGACCGACGCGCTGACCCGGCCGCGCTCCGCCCACGCCCCCAACGTGTGGGCGCCGCTGGAGGCACAGGGCTGGGAAACCGAGCGCGGACAGCACTTCACCGCCCGCAGTCCGGACGGCGACGCCGTCGTCCGCTTCCACCAGTCCGCCCCCGGACAGGCGCACTGGTGGGCCGGCGCCCGCAACGAGCACGGGACGGTATGGGAGGCGACGTTCACGCCGACCACGCCGATGCATTTGGTGCAGGCGTTCAGCACCGCGCTCGCCGACCCGCAGCCGGTGATGCGGCCCCTCGGCCACGTCCCGCCCTCGCAGAGAATCCGCACGACCTCGGTGTCCGTGCTGCCCTCGCAACTCGGCGCATGGCAGCAGGCCCGGATCACCGCGGCCCGCGCCGCCACTTGGGCCAGCAACACCTTCGCCAGCAACCGGGCACGTCCTCAAGGTCCCGGGGCCCGCCCGTATGCCAAGGCCGGGCGGATGCGGTGAGCCACGAGCGCTTCTACTCCAAGGTCAACGGTCCCACCCTGCATCGCGTCAACGCCGTCCGCTGGCTGGACGAGGTAACCCCGCGCCATCTGGCCGGCGGGGGCGACCCCCGACATGTGACCGAGTATCTGCTCGCGTCCGGCTGGAGCAACCACTCGGTCCCGGGCTATCCGCATGTCCTGCTGGAGAGCCCCGACCGACGGTTGCACCTCACACTGGAACCCGAAGAGGACGAGTTCATGTCCTCCTGGCGCGTCCGCCCGGCCCAGGGCCACGCGTGGTCGGCCCAGTTCGGCATCCACACCCCGGTGGAGATCATCGCGGGCTTCACCGACGTTCCGCACAGCACGGGGCCACGACCCGAAGAGGCAGAACTGTGGCGCCTCGCGGCCAGCCGCGGGTGGACCATGCGGCTGGCCGGCAGGGAGCGGGCCGCGCTGTCCCCGGACGAGACCGCCTACCTGTCCCGCGAGTCCTCGCTCGCTGAAACACCCATCCATCGCTGGGCAGTTCAGGTCTCCGTACTGCTCTCCGAGAAGCGGCATCGGTGGATCTGGAATGCCTCCATCGACGAAGCCGCTCCGCCCGCAGCCCTCACCGGGTTCATCGACGCGCTCACCGATCCCGCCCCGCTGCTCCGCTGGGAGGGGCAGGAACCGCGGCACGCCTTCGGCTTCCTCGACTCACGCCGCAGCCCCGTCACACCGGAACAACACCGCCTGCAGCATCTGCGGCGCCTCGAAACCGTTCAGCGCACCGGCACCTCCTCGCCCGCGCCGCCACCGCCCGGACCAGGTCGCCGCAAGAGACACCGCTGACTCCGGAGCTTGTACGCCCCGTCCGTACGCCCACGCCGGAGCACGCGTCCTCCGCCGACCGCCTCGCCTCAGCCCGGCGCCCCATCGAAAGTGCATCACCTTGACGCAGTCCCAAGACCTCACGCCCGGTGGCGTTGAGCCCCTCACCGCCGAACTCCTGCGCCTCTGCCGGCAGCTGGACAGAGCCGAACGCCCCGAGGATCTCGCCAACATCCTCACTCCGATCGTCGATCGGAGTCACGGTGCGCTCCACCTCATCGCCCAGATCTTCGACGTGATCGCAACCACCTGTGCCGACTTCGCTCTCCAAGACCCCTACGCCAACGATCTGCAGGACCTCTGCTGCGACGCGTACAGCGAGCTGGCCTCCCACAGAGATCGCTTCAACGGACTCGACGAACAGTTCCGCACCTTCTCCCCGGACGTCACACGCATACCCAGGGGACAGCGCCCAGTCCGGCCATGGTGAGCGCGGCCCCGTCCCTTCCATCCAAGGAGAAAATTGCCCACCCCCTCCGCCCCCAGCGCCGACGACGTCGCACAGGCGACCGCCACACTGGCCCAGGTCCAGAACTACCTGCACACCAATCCGTCCGCCGCCGACGTGCTGCCGCTGCTCGCCATCCTCCTCGACGAGGACACCGGCGTCCCCATCCTGCTCGGCGACATCCTTCGCAACGCCGCACGCCTCATCGCCCAGGAGGCGAAGGCGGACAGCGACGAGATCCATCTGATCGTCGCCGGGCTTCGGGTTGCCGCCCAGGAGGCCACCGACCTGCACGTCCTGCACTGGGACGTACATCGCCTGAACGGCTACGCGCCTGAGCCCGCCGGCCCCTCGGCGCCGTGACACGTCCCTATATCGCCAGCGCAGCCGACGATCCCTGGTCGCGGATCTGGTGCGACACCACGCCCCGCCACCTCGCCGGAGCCGGTGACCCGCGCCACGTCACCCAGGCATTGCGGGCCGGCGGGTGGAAGAACTTCGGCGACCCCGACTTCCCCCACGTTGTACTGGGCAGCCCCGACTACCGGCACACGCTCGTGTTGGAGCCGACCCCGGACGCGTACGGCTCCTGGTGGCGGATCTCGTCGCAGCGCTGGTACGCGTCCTTCGGCGGCAACACACCCGTGGAAATCATCGCCGGATTCACCGACGCGCTCCTACGTTCCCCGCCCGAGGCCGAGCCGGATATCTGGCCGGCGTTGCAGGCAGCGGCTGGACGTACGAGTGCGACGAACGGGGCAACGAGCGGGCCCACCATCCGGGCCGCATCACCACCATGGAGCGGTCGGCGACGCTGACCAGCGACTACTTCAGCTGGAAGGCCGAAGTCGCGCTGCCCACCGGCCTCGGCGGCCACCACCGGCTATGGCACGCGTACTTCGACGACCGCACCCCGCGCCACCTGATCGCCGGATTCGTCACCGCCCTCGTCGACCCCGCGCCCGTCTCCCGCGGCCACTACGACGTTCCGCACTCCCACCTCGTCACGCAGGTGGAACGCGGCGCCCAGGGCGAACAGCTCGCCGCCGCCCACGAAGCTCGGCTGAAGGCCAGCCGGTCCGCCGCCCGCCAGGCCCGCCGAAGCGCCGCACCCCCCACCCCGCCCGCCATCACAACTGCCCGCCCAAAGGCCCTCTTTGACCATCTCACTCGAACCCGGCAGCCTGTCCCACCGGCTCTATCTGAGCCAGCTCGCCATCTATCTGCGGCACAGCCGGCAGATCCTCGCCGACTGGGACCGCTACTCCGACCGGCACTCCGACCCCGAGACGTTCCAGCCCCACGATGAGGATGCCTATGGTCGGCGTCAGCAGAAACGCGACGCCGACACCCTGTCCGCGTTCGGCCGGGTGTACTACCACGCCGACGAACTCGTGGACGTCGCTCAGCGGCAGCTCGACCTGCTGTCGTCTTCCGACCGGACCCGCCGTTACGCATGGCAGGTCCGCGAACTTCGGGATGCCACGCAGCGCCTCTACGCGTTTCACGACGAGTGGAGTGCGGTACGCGCCGCGCTGCCCGCGAGCGCGCGGCCCCGTACGAAGGCGTACGAGGAACCGCTCGCCGAGAGCTACGCGGAAGCCTGGTCCTACCTCGACCAGTGGGCGATCCACGGCCAGGTGCTCTTCGCCGTCAATGCGCTGGCGCAGAGGCACTCGACGGCATCCGCGCGGACCCTGTCGACGGCGGTGCCCGTACACACGGCCACCGCCACACCGTCCATGGGCCGACGGTGACGGGCGCGAGCGAGGCCGTCGAGCAGGCGTTCATCGCCCCGCGCTACCTCGCGGGCATCGGCGATCCCGGCTGGATCACCCAGCCCCTGCACCGGGTCTCCGGTTGGAGCTACGGACATGACCCGCTCATCCCTCGCGTCCTGCTCACCAGCCCGGACCAACTCACGCAACTGCGTCTGGCCCCCGGCGATCCGGATGATCCGGACTGGTGGACCATCCGGCAGGCGCGAACCGCGGATCATCCCGCCTGGGCGGCCACCTTCCAGGCCCGCACTCCCGTCGAGATCATCGCCGCCTTCACCGACGCGCTCACCGACCCATCCGGTGCGCCCACCGCGTCGCCCGACCCCTTCACGACGTTGCAGGACGCGGGATGGGAACCGCCCCGGCACTTCGGCGGGCTCGCAGCCCCCGACGGCATCACGCGCATCGAGCGGCTCGGCAACCCAGGCAGCGACCTGTGGCACATCGAGACGGCCGTCATCCGAGACCCGACGATCTGGCGAGCCGTGTTCACCGGCACCACGCCCCTGCACCTGATCGCCGCCGTGACACGGGCGCTCGCCGACCCCGCGCCCCTCATGCGCGACCCTCGCCGCATCCCGGGTTGGGCCCGCGACCGCATGACCGTGCACACCCACCACATCCCCGCGACCGACGTCGCGTTCGCCCTGGAGCGACGCATCAGCGCCCTCACCGAGCGACACCACCACGTGGCCAACGTTGCCCCCACACCGCCCGGACCGGCGCGAGGCCGCACGCGCTGACCAGTCCGCCGCGGCCGGCCCCCTCCTTCCCCGTACTTGGAACAGCCCTTGCCCCAGCCCAACTCCACGTCCAACGACGGCTACGACATAGCCTTCAAGGTCCTCCTCGGCGCCATCGCCGTCGCCGTGCCCCTGTCCAACCTCGCCTGGCTCGGCGGCAATCTCACCGCCTGGACCACCACCTCCAACACCGCTCCCTACCAGCCGGTTCAGGCCCTGCTGCACCCCGACGAGCTGTGGCCCAACCTGAGCGAAACGTCCCTCCTGCTCGGCACACGCATCCTGCCCGGCGCCGTACTCGTCGCGCTCGGCATCACCGCCGCAATGCTCTACAAGCGGTACCGAGGCGGCGGCAGCGGGCGTAAGAAGCGCGTCGCCGGCATGGCCAAGCAGAAGGACATCGAGCCGCTGATGGCGAAGGCCATCACCGACAAGGCGCGCTCGCTACGCCCAAGTCTGAAAGACGCCAAGCACATCGCCGCCGCCGACACCGGCGTCCTCCTCGGCAATCTCCAGGGCACCAAGCATGAGGTGCGCATGGGGTACGAGGATGTCGCCGTCGCGATCATGGCGCCCCGAAGCGGCAAGACGACCAGCTTGGCGATCCCCTCGATCCTCAACGCGCCCGGTCCTGTCCTTCTCACCTCCAACAAGGCCGCCGGCGACGCCTACACCGCAACCCTTGATGCGAGGGCCGCCGTCGGCCGGACCTGGTCGATGGACCCGCAGCAGATCGCCCACGCCGAACGGGCCATGTGGTGGAACCCCTTGGCCGACGCCAAGACCCTCGACGGAGCAGGACGGTTGGCCGGGCACTTCCTCGCCGCGAGCGTGGACGCGTCCCAGCAGGGCGACTTCTGGTCGAAGGCCGGCAGCAACATCCTGAGCCAGCTCTTCCTGGCCGCCGCGCTCGACGAGCGGCCGATCACCGACGTCATGGCCTGGCTCGCCTTCCCCGCCGACCGCACGCCGCTCGACATCCTGCGCGACCACAAGTTCGCCGCGGTCGCCGCCCAGCTCAAGGGCACCGTGGAAGGCCCGCCGGAAACCCGCGACGGCATCTACGAGACGGCCCGCCAGTACGCCGCCGCCCTGTTGAACTCGGAGATCGCCGCTTGGGTGACACCCCAAAAGGACGTGCCCGAGTTCCGGCCGTCCGCGTTCGTCACCTCGACGGACACGCTCTACCTGTTGTCGAAGGACGGCGGAGGAGGAGCCTCGGCCCTCATCGCCGCGTGCGCGGACTCCGTGATGCGATCCGCGACCGCCCAGGCCGAGCGTGCCGGCGGACGCCTGGACCCGCCGATGCTCGCGATCCTCGACGAGGCCGCCAACGTCTGCAAGATCAGCGACCTTCCGGACCTGTACTCCCACCTGGGCTCTCGAGGCATCATCCCGATCACCATTCTGCAGAGCTACAGGCAGGGCCAGAAAGTGTGGGGCGACGCGGGCATGGACGCCATGTGGTCCGCGTCCACCATCAAGGTCATCGGCTCGGGTATCGACGACCCCGACTTCGCTGACAAGCTCTCTCGCCTGATCGGCGACCACGACGTCGAGACGACCTCCACCTCGACGTCGGAGTCCGGGAAGTCCACCTCGGTGTCCATGCGGCAGGAACGCATCCTGGCCGCCGACGCCATCCGCGCGCTGCCCAAGGGGACGGCGCTCGCGTTCGCCACCGGCATGCGCGCGGCCATGCTCGATCTTCGTCCCTGGTATCTCGAGCCCGGCGCCGCCGAACTGTCCGCCGCCTCCGCCCGCGCCTCCAAGGGCATCACCGCCCGCGCCATCGCTAAGACCACCCCGAAGCAGAGCGACTTCGGCCCTGCCGCCTAAGCACTCCCGAGGCCAACAGCCGTACCCCACCCGACGGGAGGCAAGTCCCATCCGCCCCTGCCCGACCGCACGGCGGCGCTCATGACCGAGCCGTCCACCGAATCCCTGCTCTTCGACGTGCCGCCACCGCCCACGCCCGTCGAACGGCTGCTCCACCTGGCCGACCAGTACACCCAGTACAACGACGCGCTCGACCTCCTCCTCGTCGCCACCGACCCTCCCGCACCGGATGCCCACGCCTCCTCCGCGCAGCGTCTGGCCACCGACACCCAGTCCGCCATCAAGGCGATCCACGGCGAACGGCTCTATGAGAGCGTCGAGTTGACCGAAACGGTCGTGCGACTGAGGCAGCTCGCCTTCCTTGCCGACGCCTCAGTGGACCTCAACGTCGCAACCGCTCGCGAGCTGACCGCGCTGGCCCCGGAAGCCGCCGTCGGCTGCGCCCTGACGCTGGCCCGCGAGACCCGGCGGCGCCGCTGGGCCACCGCAACGGCCCCCGACGACCGGCTGACCGCCACGCACCGCACGGCCCTGGCCGAGATCGCTTGCGGACACGTCGTGGCCAGCAGCTCTCTGGGCCGCGAATTCACCCGCTCCCGCGAGCCCAAGGTGCTGATGAGCACCCTGCGCGCCCTGGAGACGAAGGGCCTGGCCGAGAGAATCGCCCGCTCGGCGCGCGCCGCTTACGTCGGCGGCCCGCCCCTGGACCGCGTGCGCCTCACCTCACCCGGCATCACCGCCCTCGCCTCGGTCATCGACGCGCCTCCAGCCGGGCCGCGCACCGCGCCCGCAACCACGCCCCGCCCGCTGCCCTCCGCCGCGCAGGCAGCCGCCACCCGAAACCGTTGAACCAGCACAGGGGCCATCCCATCCCCACGCCCCGGACCAGCAGCGCGCCGTGCTGGCCCAGCCCGCCGAGCAGCTGCGCAACGCCGCCGAGATCCTCGAATGGGCGCCCAGCAACGCCCTCTGGCGTCAACTGCCCGCACCCCCTTGGGAATGGCTGCGTACAGCCACGGACGCCGCCCGCGACCTCGCTGCCGGCCTGGACGAGGTAAGCCCCGTCTTCGCTTGCCCCCGCGCCGTCTCCACGGCACCGACCCCGCCGACGCCTGCCGCGCACCACACCCCGCTCCCCGCCGCTGACCGGTCCGCCCACGGACAGCGCCCCGCTCATCGCAAGGACGCCCTCATTTCCGCCAGCCCCGTATTCCGATCCATCTCACTCGGTGCCGGAATTCAATCCAGCGCCATGCTCGCCCTGTCAGCCGAGGGGATTCTCCCCAAGGTCGACTACGCCATTTTTGCCGACACAGGATGGGAACCGAATGCCGTTTATTCGCATCTCGACCGCCTGGAGCGGGAGGTGGCGAAACCGGCGGGTATACCCATTCTGCGCGTGACATCCGGGAATATTCGAAGTGATGCACTCGACCCTGGTCACAGATTTGCCTCCATGCCGCTCTACATTCTGAATAAGGACGGCAAGGCAGGGATGACCAGGAGGCAATGTACAGGCGAATACAAGATAAAGCCGATCAAGAAGAAGGTTCGCGAACTCCTCGGCCACCCCTACCCTGCCCGCATTCCGCGAGACGTGTTCGTGGAGCAATGGGTGGGCATCTCGACGGATGAATTCCACCGCGCCAAGGACGCGGACGTGAAGTACATGCGCAATCGGCACCCGCTCATCGAAATGGGCTGGTCGCGCAGCGACTGCATCCGATACTTGTCCTCCCTCGGATTGGCCGACACCCCGAAATCGAGTTGCCTCGGTTGCCCATTTCACGGTAACGCCCAGTGGCGAAATATTCGCGATAACTCCCCTGCCGAGTGGGCAGATGTGGTGGAATTCGACGCCGCCATTCGAAAGGGAAACGCCCGCGCCAACGCCACCGGAAACCACCTGCTGGGCGAGGCATTCCTGCACCGCTCACGCATCCCTCTGAGCGAAGCCCCGATCGACCACGTCACCGCCGCCGAATGGGCCGCGCTCCAGCAGGAGCTCGACACCGAAGAAGCCACGCAGCAGATGGAAGAGGGCGTAACCGACGGGTGCTCTCCGTGGACCTGCCGAGGTGAAATCGCAGCCACGCAGGACGACTTCGGGCTGGCCACGTGATCGTGCTCGACCTGTTCGCCGGGCCCGGCGGCTGGAGCCACGCACTGGCCGTACTCGGCATGCGGGACGTTGGCCTGGAATGGGACGAGTGGGCCTGCAAGACCCGTGCCGCGCAAGGGCAGTTGACGATCCGGACCGACGTGGCGATGTACCCGGTCTGGCCGTTCCTCGGCAAGACCACCGGGCTCATCGCCAGCCCGCCCTGCCAGGCATGGTCGATGGCCGGCAAGCGCCTCGGCCTCCTCGACCAGCCGCTCGTCCACCAGGCCGTCGCCGACCTCGCCACCGGACGCGACACCCGCGAACAGCTGCTGGCCTCCTGCCGCGACGAGCGCTCGCTGCTCGCCGCCGAGCCGATGCGCTACCTGCACGCCCTGAACCAGCACGGCCAACCCGAATGGGTCGCGATGGAGGAGGTGCCCGACGTCCTGCCGCTGTGGCGCCAGTACGCCGCGATCCTGCGCAGCTGGGGGTACTCAGTATGGACCGGGATCCTGAACGCGGCGGACTACGGAGTGCCGCAGACGAGGCGGCGAGCGATCCTCCTCGCCTCCCGCACCCGCACCGCCGAGCCGCCGCCACCCACCCACGCCAAGGTCGCCGAGCCCGAGTCGCTGTTCGGACCGGGCCGCGCCCAGTGGGTGTCCATGGCCGAGGCCCTCGGCTGGGGCGCCACCGACCGGCCCGTGCCGACCGTGTGCGCCGGCGGCGGACGGGGCGGTGGCCCCGAGCCCTTCCCCTCCGGCTCCCGTAAGACGCTCACCGACGCCCGCGACCGCGGGACCTGGAAGCCTCAGAGCGACCTCGTGCTGCAGCCCCGCCGCGAAGGCGCCGGGGGCAGCGCCCGGCACGGAGCCAGGGAGAGCCGGCCGGCCGACACTGCCGCCCCGACACTTGCCGGCGAAACCCCTCGATGGTCGTGGTCGCTGCGCAGCAACAACCAGTCCAACTCGACCGTGCGCCGATCCGACGAGCCCGCCGGCAGCCTGTTCTTCGGCCACCGCGCCAACGAGTGCGTCTGGGTTCCCGGCACCGCCCCCGACCTACTGGACGACGGACACCGAGCAGCACCGGCGCCGATCAGGATCACCGCCCGGGAAGCCGGCGTACTGCAGAGCTTCCCCGCCGACTATCCGTGGCAGGGCAGCAAGGGCCAGACCTTCTCGCAGATCGGCAACGCCGTCCCTCCGCGCCTGGCCGCACACCTACTCGCACCGCACCTCAACAAGCCCTTCAACCCCGACGACTTCACCCTCGCCGCCTAATGACCCACGCCCCCGAACCCGACGAGGACGCCCTCGACCTTGTGTCGGCGCCAAAGCCGGTCCACTACGCCGAGCAGGCCCTGCTCGGTGCCCTCCTCCTCAACCCAGCGCGTCTGGCCGACACCGAGCCGCTGATCGCCCAGCACTTCGACAGCCACACCCACGCCGCGCTGTTCACCGCGATCCGCACCCTCCCGCCGCCCGACCCCGCCGACCACGCCAAGGACACCGCCTGGCTCAACACCGTGCTGGAGCACGCGCATCCGCACGCTCCCGGCCTGAACGCCTCCTACCTGCACCACCTCATCCAGTTCTGCCCACAGCCGAAGCACGCTGCGGCGTACGCCCAGATGATCCGCGCCGACAACGCCCGTCGAATCCTGCGCGGACACGCCGAGCGCCTCGCGTCCACCGCCACCGACCCGGGCCTGCCCAATCCGGCCGCCGCGACACTCGACAAGGCTGACGACATCAGCCGCGTCCTGGACACCCTCAGCGAACAGTTCGCCCCGCACCCCGGCTCGCTCCCCCGCACGGCACTCCCCGCGGATGTCCCACGGCAGGCCGACGAGGAGGACCTCGACGAAGAGCGCCTCCTGCTGGCGACGGCCACCGCCTATCCGGCGGAGGTCCAGCAGATGCGGTGGCTGACCGAGGCGGACTTCCTGCTGCCGCTACACGCCGCGCTTTGGCAGTCCATCACGGCGCTGGTCCACCGCAGCGACATGGTCGACCCGGTCACCGTCCTCGGCGAGGCCCAGCACCGCGGACTGCTCACCGACTCCCTCACCCCCAAAGACCTGATGGCCCTGGTCTCCACGCCCGCGGGCTCCCCCGAGTATTGGGGCGAGGAGATCCTCAAACGCGCCCTCCTCGCCCGCGCCCAGACAGTCGCTGCACGGATCACCGCCTACACCGACGACCCCGCCAACACCCCCCACCAGCTCATCACCGGCAGCCGTCGCGCTCTCGCTGACCTCAACGCCCTGCGCACCCGCTGGAACCGGGCCACCACACCGGCACCCGCACCTGTAGGCAGGCCGTCGACACGCGCCGCGCAGCCGCCCCGGGCGACCAGTCCGCTGCTCCAGCCCGCACTGCCTGCCTCACGGGCCCACCGATGACCCCACCCTCGGGCCCCCTTCCCCCGATGGATTGACGACGCTCCGGCCACGCTCGCGGTGTTTGACACCGAGGCCCCACATGAGCTGGAGTAGGTGCACCTGGCCCCTGGAAGCGGCCAGCTCCGAGTGCCGTTGAACCGACCCTGGCACTGCCGGACAACCCTCTCCGACGATCTAAAGATCAACTACTTCATCGAACGCTTTCATGAGCCTTCTGTGCCAGGTCGGGGCACGTACCAGAAGGAGCATGATGTTGATCGAGGAGCAAGTCGCCGCCGCCAGGCAGCAGCTGACGGGTGAATCCCTGCGTGCCGTACGGCTGCGCGTCAAGGAAATGCCGAGCTGGAGGACGCTCATTCCGAGCGGCACGGACACCCAACTGCTTCTGGAATCGGTCCTGTTGCAGCATATCGGCAACTCGCAGCGCTCCAGCCGCTTCCCACTCGGGATCGCCGAAGTCGTTCCCGCATCGAGCCGCCTGGACATCCGTTTCGAGCACTCCGACTTGGTGCGCCCCGCCCTGGAGATGCTTCCCTACCGTGAACGGGGCCAGCGGACGATTCACGGCACTCCCGGGCTGTGGGCGCGTACGGTCGGCAGCAGCATCGAGATCGCGTTCGCACGTCACCCAGCCGCAGGCGTCATCGCTCTCACCACACTGGACCGGTCCGACCATCTCGAAGGACTCCTCTCCACGTACGAAGCTTCCCTTTCTGCGCAGCGGCGTGTGCCCCTGTGGACCACTGCCCCCGACGCGCTTCCGCCCGAGAAGCTCCGCACTGGGGGCCGGCGCCGCAAGCCCCAGCCCCGGACGATCATCGACGACCACAGCCCGGCGGTCGCGCTGCCCAGCGCCGTGCTGCGCCGGATCCGGCTATGGGACCGGCTTGCCAGCCACGCAGGTCTGAAAGTGTCGGCCACATCCGCGGACCATGGCCTGGACTGGCACATCGTGCGCGAGGTCCACCCGGGCGTCACCCTCCATGACGACCGGCTCGCTGCGATTCTCAGCGACCCCGTGGCCGGGCCAGGTCTGGTCACCGACGGGGAAGGCCACCACTGTGACGGCGACCGCTGTGTCATGGAGTTCACCGCACCAGCCGACCGCACGAGCGGCTGGCGCGGCCTCCTGCGGGTAGAAACCGTTGCAGCGAGCACCCCGGTACTGCCAGTGCCACAGCGGCCACGCAATTTCACCGCACTCGACGAGACCGCCTTCCCCAGCCACGGCAGCCTTCCTCACACCTCACCCGCCGAGCACCACTGTTCCCAACGCACCCGGAGCTCCGACGACAACAAGCCGACGGAAGGCCGCTCCACCCAGCTGCTAGCTCCTCGACTCAGCAGAAGCCAGTGGGAACTGACGGGTATGGCCATGAAAATCGGTGCGGCGTGGGCCTTGGACGGCTGCACGGTCCTCGTCGTGACCCACTCCTTCGACACCGACCGTGAAGTGCGCCGCCTGTACGAGCATGACGTGTTCGGATGGTCCATCCCGGACCGCCCGACCTTTGTTCCGTCCCTGCCCTGGCGCAGAGGCAGGCTGGTTCCCGGCGGCGGCGCGCTCTTCACCCACACGGTGTGCGGTTCCCGTGCGGACGTGGGCGCCCTGCTGGGGCAGGCACGCGCGCATTTCGACTGGACCATCTTTGTGGACTGCAACGACACCCTCGGTATGGGCCCCTACATCGAACGATCAGTGGACAGCCACTTCATCGTGGTCGATTCCTCCGGATACCCCGAGAGCTTCGTTACCGCGCAGGCACGCAACGGCGTCGCCGAGCACCATGAAGTGGCCGTCACCCCGGCCGCATCGGCCATGGCCTGGCGCCAGCAACACCTCACCGGGATTCCCCTGGACCGCGTCCCCATGTCCGGCCTCGTCCTGCGCAAGTCCTCCCCCAGCGCCGGCAGCACCCCGTCACCGGACTTCACCGCACAGGTGGATGCAGAACTCGCGCGGTTCGGGATCCCGGTTCTCTCCCGCCTGCCCGAAGATCCCGACGTGGCCCTAGGAGACTCGTCCCCCACCGTGCTGGACGCTGTCGACGACGCCGCCCGGGCGGCATACGTAAAGGCGTGTGCGCCGATTCGCCTAGCCCTGCGAGCGGCTGAACCGTGCTTGATCCCGTCGGCGGATCCCTGGAGTTAGGCCCGCGTCGCCCTCGCCTCTTGCGCCGCGAGCGTGACGTGCGACTCCGTCCACTGAACCTCGCGGCGCAACGATCCCACCCACCACATTCATCTGACGGCCGGCGGCAGCGTGATCGAGGGCGCAGTCTATGTACCTGCTGACCTCGCACACGCCCCGACGGATCGGCAATTCACCCACACCCCGGCGACACCCAGGCGGTTGAGGCGCTGACATGTTGGCGACGCCACAGTGTGCCGACCCAGGGGTTTCTTCCCCCTTTCGGGTGGCCATGAGGTCGGAAGTCCGCCAAGTTGCCTACCCTGCGCCGACACGCGATCTACGATGCGTCTGCGGCGTGACCACCGCTCCCCGGAGACGCTCTCGGCCCTGTTCCTCCACGCTCGGGTGAACCGGTCATCCAACGAATCCCACGCATCCCACCGGATCTCGATTTTGTACTTCCTGGGCCGAGACGTGCAGGAGACCCATGCGCGCACAGCACCACGACGTTTCCCTTCTCCGACGCCTCTATACGGGCGAGAGCGTCCAGCAGGCCCGCCGGGCAGTCGATGGCCTTCAAAACAGCCAGTCCCCCATTCCAGGAGCCGCCTCGCCGGCCCAACAGCTCCTGGAAGCCCGCGTGCTGGTCGCGCTCCTGGAGTTCCGCAACCTCTACACCCGCTTCCCTCTGGGGATCACCGCAGTGCAGCCCCAGCCCGACGTCATCACCCTCGGCGTCGAGAGCGAAGAACGAGCGGCTGAAATCCTCTTCAACCTCCTGCCCTCCTACGCCCCCGCCCACAAGGAGGTGCAGGGTGTACCCGGCCTGCGCATCACTCGACGGCATCGGACCGCGATCGAACTCCAGGTCCTGGGCGAGTCCGCCAGGCTACGGCTGACCGGACTGCCGTCCACCCTCTGGCGCAGCGCCGAGGAACGAACACTCTCCAACTGGATCGACCCGGACAGCATGGACCTGTGCTGGCGCTCCTCGCCACGCGCCTGGACCACGGCAGAGCGTGAACACCACGCTCAATGGGAAGACCCCGACGACCACTACGTGCAGGTGACGGAACGCGGAGCCTGGCTGGGCAGCGGCCTGCTCCGTCGCGCCGCGCTCCTGCACACCGTCGCCAACACGTTCCTGGCCGACGGCCACCGCGGCGCGGCCTTCGACGTGGCACGCCTGGTCCTGCAGTCCTCGCACGCCCACAAGCAAGGGCCGGGACCGCACAACATCGTTGCAGCTCTGCTGGACCCCGTATGCGGACTTCCCCTCGTACTCAAGAGGTACCGCGGCGACACGGACGAAAACTACGGAAGCGACCAGCAGTTCGTCCTCGAAGACGCCGGTAAGACAGCCATGCTCGATCTCCGGGCCACAGTGGAGCGGCCTCCCTCCCGCCTTGCGCCCGAACTCTGGCAGGCCATCGTCCGCCGCATGCCCCGCTCGGGATTTACGAGCAGCCTGTCCCCGAGCATCCTCGCCGGCTTCTGCAACCTCGACGCCGCGTAAGAACGAGGTGCCGTCACAACCCCGCCAACTGCCCTTCCACCAAGTGGGGCCGCGCTAGACCGTCGGTGTGAAACGTCAAGCGGCCTGTTCCCGCGGATGGGACCTGACGCCTGCCAGATGTAGCAGCCCATTCAGAGCCACTTGGGAAGGCGGCGGCAATATAGCGGCGGATCCCCGGTTACCGAAACCGGGAATCCGCCGAATACTTGTAGCTCCACCGCCACTTCCTGACCGCCCGCCGAAAGGCAGCACTGCGACGATCCATCACGCCACCGCCCTGCTAGGCGCAATGCCCGTTCCTGCTCCGTCACGCCGAGGCGTAGCTCAGCCGGAACAGGTCCTGGGCCCGCTCCAGATCCCGCTCGGTGCGCAGCTGAACCTCCAGGTCTCCCGTGCCATGGTGGCCGAGCCCGGTCACATCCCGGGTAAACCCGGACACCAGATCCACCGCCGTCGGATCCGCTTTCAGGTAGACCAGCACCTTGGTCTGCTGGGGCGGGATGAGGCAGGCGAAGTTCCGCAGCCGCTGATAGGCGCGGTACCGCTTGCGCTGCACCCGGGTGACGCCGTCACCGAGGCCGACGAGGACCTCGTCGACTGCCGACGCCAGCTCGACCATCGCACCGCCCTGCCGCCGAACCGGCGGCGCCCCGGGCGCGCTGCGGCGTACCCGCTTGGCCTCTGCCGAGTGCCCAGTGACCGAGGCCACGGTCTCAAGACCAATGTGGTCGCTGCCGAAGTACCGGTAGCGGACCAGGTCGATCGAGCGCCGGTGCTCGCGTACGGCGTGCGCGTCGTAGCGGGTGAAGTCGCCAGCCACGCAGATCAGCCGCGGTGCGCTCCACACGATCTGGGACGCGGCCGTCACCCCGAGCCGGTCGCGGACCAGACTCCGGAAGGCGTCCTTGTGGCTCATCAGCCAGGCCATGTAAAAGAGGCCCTGGTTGATGACGCCAGCGTCCGTGCCGCGCTTGTACTCCACGATCACGGGCGCGCCGTTCTCGTCCAGCCCGAGCGAGTCGATACGCCCGCCGTCGACGCAGTCGATCACGTACTCACTCGCGAGGAACGTGACGCCCAGCATCGCCTCCATGTGCGCCTCGACGAGATCCTGCACATCCGCCTCGACCGCAGCAAGACGCGGAGTGACCTCAGTCACGCCGCTGTTCGTCGTGTGGAACAGCTTCAGGCCCGACACCTTCCCTCCTCGGCTAGGAGATCGACAACGCCGGGCGGGTGCAGATTTGTTTCCGCAGAGGGCCACGAAGCCGTGAAGAAAGCGTGCAGACGGAGCCTCTAAGCACCCGCCCCGCGCACCTGGCAGATCACTGTCCGAAATCCAGCACGGGCGTTCTCGTCCCATCCCAGCACGATCCCAGCACGGTAGGGATGAGCAGGGGTGATGACAGGTGACGAGGGGTCAGCTATCCCAGCACCATCCCAGCACGGGAAAAAGCTAAGGGCCCGACCCCGAAGAGCCGGACCCTCTCTGACCTGCATGTTTGCCAGATCAGCGACGTGGTGATATGTCAGCCGCTACACGTTGAAGCGGAATTCGACCACATCACCACACCAGCGAGCCGGTGGCGCCCAAGCGCACCACGGCCCCCAGGGGCAGCACGCGGCGCCGACCGCGCCACCGAGGCACTGCAAGACCGACCGCCCATCGCTTACCTGACCCACCATCGCAAGCGTCGACAATTATCTGACGCACCATCAGAACGTGCGTCAGAAGGGCCCAGCGTGCGTCGAATATGCGTCAAGATATCGCCCGTAACGCACACAACGCACATAATGCACACTCGCTAAACCAGCAGGTCAGCGGCCCTTTTCGGCAGGCTCAAGGATCGCGACGCACTCAACATGATGGGTCATCGCGAAACATGTGGACCACAAACGCGTGGAAGTAGCCGCAGGTCAGTAACCTGCGGCACTCATTCCAGACAAAACGCTTGCGTGCGTTACGTGCGCTGTGTGCGTTACGTGCGGTCTCTTGACGCACACAGCACCCAGCGCGCCACTCAAACATTAGGTCTCCAGGCAGTCCCTCACGAAACCGGTCCGCCCATGGCGCACCAGCGGCCCGTAAGGGTTCCAGTCGGTGGCAGCTGCCCAGGGCGGCACGGCTGCACGCAGCTGGATTAGGCCGCAGCCCCGGCCGAGCCCCGGTAGCCTTCCTGTTGCTGATCAGCAGGTAGGGAGACTCCACAATCATGTACGAACGCGGGATGCGGGTCCGGCTCCGAGACCGTCTGTGGGAGGTCGAAGGGGTCCGTGGGGCAGGTAACGAGGCGTTCCTCGATTTGCGCCGTGCTGATGAGCGTCCGGGCCCGCGGCGTCTGACAGTGTTGCCGAGCCAGGAGCCGACGCTCCGTCCCGAAGCGGCAACCCGATTGCGCTTCGAGCCTGGCAACCCGATTCGACTCAACGAGCTCCATGACGCCCTGGCACTCACTATGGCCCATGGCCGCGGCGACCTGCTGGCGGTCGAGCATGGCCGGATCGACGTCGAGCCTTACCAGCTGGTCCCCGTCCTGGTAGCCATGCGCCAGCCGCGCGTGCGCCTGCTCGTTGCGGACGACGTTGGTCTGGGCAAGACCATCGAGGCTGGCCTGGTGCTGATGGAACTGGCACGCCGTGGGCGTGCCGACCGCGTCCTGATCGCCTCCCCGGCCGGTCTACAGGACCAGTGGGTCGAGGAGATGCGGTTCCGTTTTAACCTTGACTTCACCAAGGTCGACAGCAGGAAGTGGCTAGAGGTCCGCCGCGACAATCCCACTTCGGTCAGCCCATGGACTGCCGTGCCTTACGCAGTGTCGTCCATCGATTACTTGAAGAACAACCTCACCGCGATTCAAAGCGCTCCCCCCTTCGACGTAGTGATCATGGATGAGGCGCACCATGTAGCCCGCGCGTACGCCGGGGAGGGGCGCTCCAGCGCCACCGACCGCAGCCGCCTGGCTCGTGCCCTGGCTGACCACAGCCGGGAGATTCTGCTGCTGTCGGCCACACCTCACAACGGTTACCAGGAGTCTTTCGCTAGCCTGCTGCAGCTCCTTTCCCCGCACCTGGCCGCCGATGACGGTCGGCTGGACCCCGATCTCGTCCAGCCGTATATCGTGCGCCGCCTCAAGGACGAGGTCACCCGTGGCGAGCCGCCGCAGCCGATCAGCCGCCGCCTGCCACCTCAGCCCATTGAGGTGCGTCCGACCAGCCGGGAGAAGGAGATCCACCAGCGGCTGCGCGGGCACAGCAAGCGAGTCCTGCACGCCCTGCGTGACACCGACTCCTATTACGTCCAGGCATTCGCTTTGGAAGTGCTGCGTAAGCGGGCTCTGTCCAGCCCGTACGCGCTCTTGCAGAGCCTGCGTCGCCGGGCGGAGAACCTCGGCATCCCGCCCGTCGAGCACACCGGCCGGCATCGCATGGACGTCCTGCAGCAGTACCGAGGAGACATCGCGCTGCCCGAGGAAGACCTTCGGGCCGCCGAGGAGCTCGCGCTGGAGGGCGTGGCCGCCCACCTCCCGGAAGATGACCTGCGCGAGGAACAGCGTCTGGTCAGCAAGCTTCTGGAACAGGTCGAATCCCTCAGCCCGGGCGATGACAGTAAGCTCACCCGCTTGCAGGGCTGGCTGGAGGGCTTTCGGGCAGGACGGCGCGGCGAGCGCGTCATCCTGTTCACCGAGTACCGCGACACCCTGGACTACCTGGAGAAGAACCTGGGCCACGGCGCCCTGCTACGGGTCGACGGCACTATCCCATTGGCCAAGCGCCGCGAGGTGCTGGAGCGCTTCTCCCGCACTCCAGGGGCGATCCTGCTGGCCACCGACGCGGCCGGCGAGGGTCTGAACCTTCAGGACGCCTGCCATGTGGTGGTCCACTACGAACTGCCCTGGAATCCCAACCGGCTGGAGCAGCGCAACGGCCGCGTCGACCGCTACGGCCAAGAGCACGTCGTCGAGATCAGCTACCTCTACCTGGCAGAGACCCGCGACGAGGAGATCCTCCAGCGGCTGCGCGACAAGCTCTCCACCATCACCAAACAGCTCGGCTCCAGCAGTGACGTGCTGGGAGTAGCGGGCCGCAGCGATGTCATCGACGGCCTCCTCGAGGACGCCTCGACCCAGGATCTGGAGGAACGCCTGGAACGCGCGGTCCAGCAGGTCCGCGACTACCTCGAGCGCAGCGGCGCCCTCGTCCTGATGCAGAGCATGCAGAACGAGAAGCAGGTCGAGGACGAAACCATGGTCGCCCGGGAGCAGGCTGGCTGGCTGCTCCCGGACTTCGAAGAATTCCGGCAACTAGTGACCTCCGTGGTCCGCCAGTCCGCCGGTCAGGTCACCGGCAACGACGACATCGTGACCATTGAGCCGGGACCGCTCCTCAAGCAGTACCCCCTCGTGCCCCAAGAGGCATTTCAAGCCACATTCAACCGCTCCGTCGCTCTGGAACCGGAACACCGCGGAATCGCGTTCCTCACCCCCGCCCACCCCCTGGTGCGCGCGATCCTCCAGCGCGTCCGTACCCGCCTGTACGACGACCGCGACGGCGGGCGAGTCGCAGTCCGACCTGTCGTCGAAGGCGGCGGTGGTTGGCTGTTCACCTACGTAGGCCGCATCACCTCTGACGACAACCGCGTCCTCGAAGAGCCTCTGGTCCCCGTCTTCGTCCCACGCACGGACGCTGGCGCCCCGGCCGCCCCCAGCCAGGACGCATCCGCCGACCTGCGCCGGCTGCGACAGCGCCCCGCCCCCACCGGCAGCCTCGACCCGGTCGAAAAAGCCCGCCAGGAACTGTCCGCCGGATTCGAGTCCGCTGTCCTGTCCGGACAGGAGGAAGCTTCCCGCCGCATCGCCGAACGAGCCGACGAACTACGAGAACAATTGACCGCCGAATCCCAACGCCTCCACGCCGACCTGGACCGCTGGCACGCCGCCGAACTCGCTGAAGCCGAACGTCGCTTCGCCACCGGAGCCGGTGACACGATCCAGCTCGGTCTCTTCGCCGACACCGGACACGGCGCCTTCCACACCGTCGACGAAGCCCGTGCCGCCGTCGACGCCGAATTCGACCGACGCCGCAAGGCGCTCAACCGCGGCTTCCAGGTCGCCGAGGTCACACCCGGCGAAAGTGTGGGCTGCATCGTGTGCGTGGAGGTTCCGGCATGCTGAACATCACCGTCGCCGGCACCACCCTGTCGACGTACTACCTCTCCGACCCCGCCCTCTTCCTCCGCGAGCAACGCGACCGCATCGGAGCCGAAGACGCCACCGATGGCATCCGCCATGCCAAGCGCGAACTGCGCCGCCTGGTCGCCGACATCGACGAGACCAGTGCCACAGGTGATACGCGCAAGCGGATGCTCAGCTGGCTCTCCTGCTTCGGCTGGGCCTTTGCCGGCAGCCTCCCTGCCATAGAGGAACCTGTCCTCGGCCGCACGCACGACACGGACCATGAGTCTGCGCCCGGAGACCTCGTCTCCGTGCTCATCACCCCGCCTGGTCAGCACCTGGACGCATCCCCCACCGGCCGCCGGACCGGCAAGCTGCGGCCCCAGCGCCAGGCCGAAGTGTGTGCCCGCGAGCACCGACTCCCCGCGGTCCTGCTCAGCAACGGCACCGAACTGCGGGTGATCCGCCGCGACCCGGGGCTCGGCGGCGAAGCCAGTTACCTTTCGGTCGATCTGGCCGGCCTGGCCGAACTCGGCGATGACCACGAGTGGCGCATCCTGTGGGCCTTGCTGCGCCCCGAAGCGTTCATCCCCGATGACTCGGGCGAATTTCTGTGGAAGCGCGTCGAGGACGCCAGCTCCGACGCCGCCACCGCCGTCAGCGAGAACCTCTCCGGCGGTGTCCGCACCGCCATCAGTGCCATCGCCAACGGCGCCCTGCACCACTGGCGACAGCACGACAAGTCAGTCCCTGAGCCTCGTCCCCTCTTCGCAGACGCCCTGAAGATCGCCTACCGACTTCTGTTCGTCGCGTACGCCGAAGACCGCGGCCTCCTGCCCATCGGCACACCTTCGTACGACAGCGGATACTCGCTGCGCGCCCTCCGCAAAGACATCCTTACCGCCGACGCAGCCTGGGAACCCGACGGCGGCTTCCTCTGGAGCTCTCTGCGTGCTCAGTGGGCCCTGTTGCGCGACGGCATCGACGCCGGCGAACTCCAGATCAGGGGCTTCAACGGTGGCCTCCTTGACCCGGCTAAATGCCAACTGCTTGACGACCCAGACCTGAGCGTCGGCGACACGTTCGTCCGAGACGCCATCGACGCTCTCTCCTGGACCGAAGTAGAACGCAGCAAGAACAAAGCCTCCGTCGGGCGTCGATCGGTCAACTACCGCGAACTTGGCGTCGAACAGCTCGGAAGCATCTATGAAGGTCTACTCTCCTTCGAACCTCAAATCGCTGATCGTCCGAAAGCTCTCGCCCGTATCGGCCGTGGCCAGTCCGCCTTGATCCAAGTGCTCGATGCCGACCGACTTCCCGAGAACGCCGAAAGCATCGAGCCCTACGACACCGGTACCTTCTATCTCTTTGAGGCCAGCGGCCAGCGCAAGGGCTCCGGCTCCTACTACACCGCCCGCCCCCTCGCACACTTCGTCGTCGGCGAAACCCTCCGCCCCCTCGTCCAAGACGCCGCTCCCGAGGACATCCTCAACCTGCGCATCTGCGACCCCGCCATGGGCTCCGGAGCCTTCCTCGTACCGGCCGTCCACCAACTGACCGAGGCATACGGCGAAGCACTGGCCCGGGCAGGCGAGGTACTCGACCACAAACTCGACGATGCCGAGCGCGCCGAATACCGCCGCCTAATCGTCGAGCGCTGCATCTACGGCGTGGACCTCAACCCCATGGCCGTCGAACTCGCGAAGGTCTCCCTCTGGTTGACTACTGCAGCAGCAGGAAAACCGTTGTCCTTCCTAGATGCCCACCTACGCTGCGGCAACGCCGTTGTCGGCGCATCTATCGACAGTTGGGCAGGCGTCCCTGCACCCGCTCAAGGCGGTCGAGTCCAGCGCGGCGTCACAGAGGTCGACGACCTACAAGGCTCACTGTTCGGAGTGGAAGAGCCCGACCTATCCTCCCTCGTTCAAATCCGTCGAGCACTAGCCCACGGGCCGTCAGAGGACCGTCTAGACGTACGCAGGAAGGAAAAGCGGTTCAATAGCCTCCTCGAAGGCGATGATTTCAAAAGGCTGAGAAACATGGGCGACTGGTGGGTCGCCCCATTTTTCCACCCGGAAGAACTCAAGGCCAATAGTGGTCAATGGCTTGCCGGTCATAGCAGCATCAAGCAGGGAGCCCCCCTCCGAGAGGGTCTGAAAAAGATCCCCACCTCGATCAGGTCCCGCTACCGCCCGTTTCATTGGGAGGTAGAGTTCCCCGAAGTCTTCTTCGATGAACGCGGGGAGCGCCGCGAAGATGCCGGCTTCGACATCATGCTCGGCAATCCACCGTGGGAAGGAATTACATTCAAGGCCGCAGAATTTTATGGCCGCTTCGACCCGTCTTACGCACTACTCAAAAAGAAGGACGAAAAACTTAAGCGTCAGGCCGAGCTGAATCAGCAAGCACCCGTCGCCGCCGCCAGAGAGGAGGAGAATGAACAACTCGCCGGAGTGAAGGGATTCATTAAGAGTTCCGGCGTCTATCGCATGCTATATTCGCACGGCACCACGTTCAACTATTATCGCACTTTTTTGGAGCGCGAGCTCTCTCTGCTTTCACCTCGCGGACGACTAGGTGTGGTAATTGATTCGGGCGTGGTATCAGATGCCGCTACCGCCGAGCACCGGCGCGAGCTCCTCGACAACTGCACCATCGATCAGTTCGTCTTGTGTGACAACATCAAGGGAATTTTCCCCATCCATAAGAGCGAACAGTTTTTGCTCTTGGTGGCCGGTAAGGGCGGATCCACCGACCCCTTGCCATTTACCAGCAACGTTTCCCAGCTGGATCAGCTACTCGACCTCGATAGTCACACTCTTCCCATTTCGCGAACCACTATCGAATCGCTAGCTCCCGAAACACTCGCAGTTCCTGACACCCGCGACCCGGGCCTACTGGACGTGTTCGCTACAATCTACGGCGATCGCCCCTATTTGCTCGACGAGATGCCGCAGGGCGGGTGGAGAATCGAATGGGGCCGCGAGTTTGACCTACACGACGATCGCGATTCATTCTCCAGCAATGGAACAGGAGCCCCACTCCTCGAAGGGAAGCATGTTCACCAGTACATGCACAACTTCTCCAGCCCCACCTATCACCTGAAGGAGGGCGTCGGCGATTTTGCGCTCGTGAATCGAACCCGCAAGCGCACCGGGAAAAAGAAGATCGATTCTTTCAAGCGTGTTAACGGCGAACAGCACCTGAGAACGAAGGGCCCCCGACGCAGGGTCATCGAAGTGCCGATCGACGCTTACCGACCTTGTTTCCGCGAAATCGCACGCACCACGGATGAGCGCACGCTCATTTCGGCAATCATTCCACCCGGATACTCACTAACCCGCAAGCTACACTTCTTCTATCGCTCAACATTCGATCCCGCAACGGATGGCTACCACACCGCCCTAAGCGCGGAAGCAATGGTCTACGTAGTGGCACTCCTCAATAGCGTAACTCTGGACTTTATTGTCCGGCGTAAGGTTTCTAGCACTGTAAGCAAATCAGTAATGTCCACCTTGCCAATTGCGGACATCCCACTTGATCGCGGACCGGGTGCAGAAATCGTGCGGCGCTCCGCCAGGCTCACCTGTCGCACATCCGAGTTCGACGAGCTTGCTGACGCGCTCGGTGTGGAGTGTGGCCCATTGCTCAGGAAGGAAGAAAGTGAACTGCGATCCGAACTGGACGCGCTCGTTGCTCACGTCTACGGAATTTCGGCGCCTCAATTGGAAATGATCTTGGCCGACTTCCGCCAGAGCGCCAGCATGGAAGGCAGCCTGGTGCGGCCCAGTGAGGAGTACAAGGAGCTCGTCCGGGAACACTTCGCGCGTCTTGCTGGCTGATCTTCGTCATCGACGCAGGCGGCGTTGTCAGTGTCCCGCACTACGCTCCATGTTCGAGTGCTGCGTAGGTCCCCGAGCGGGAGGCCCACGCGCACCCAGGTGATCGACTACGGGCGTAGGAGGAGCACGGGATGAACCCGCTGGAGTTGGCCGACCGGTTGCGCGAGGACTATCGGCGGTTCACCTGGACCACCTACCCCATTGCCGATCCGGGCCTGCGCTCCCGTCTGGAGCAGATGGTCGATGAGGATTCCCTGCTGTGGAACGGCCCGTACCTGTCCGTGCAGCCGCGCTACGAGCTGGACGCGACGCTCGCCGAGCTCGCTGACCGCGTCGGCCTGCCGACGGAGATCACCGGGGCGTTCCCGCGAGTGGAGCAGTTGTTCTCCCACCAGGTCACGGCGATCACTCGGATCCGCCAGGGCCAGAACACCCTGGTGGCCACGGGCACTGGCTCGGGTAAGACCGAGTCCTTCCTGATCCCGGTCATCGCGCACGCCTTCGACAACCGGCACCGGCCCGGGGTCAAGGCCATCGCCCTGTACCCGATGAACGCCCTGGTCAACGACCAGGAAGACCGCGTTCAGGCCGCCTGCGAGAAGCTCGGCCTGACCTACGGTGTGTACACGGGGGCCACTCCGCAGCACGAGCGGACGCGGATGCAGGAGATGCCGCCGGACATCCTGCTCACCAACTACTCCATGCTCGAGTACATCCTCACGCGCCGGGATGACCGGGAGCTGTTCCGCAACGGCGTGCTGCGCCATCTGATCCTGGACGAGATCCACACCTACCAGGGGGCGCTGGGCACCGAGATCGCCGGCCTGGTGCGACGGCTTCGCGGCCACGTCGATGACGACGGCCTGGTATGCGTAGGGCTGTCCGCCACCGTGAGCGCCGGGGGCGATCACGATGTGGACCTGCAGCGCACCGCGGAGTTCGCCACCAGCCTGTTCGCCGCTCCGTTCGACGTGGACGCCATCGTCGAAGAGACGGCCATCCCGCAGCCGGAACCGGACCACAGCGCGATCGGCCCGGCCCCCGATCGCGATCTGCTGCGGCGCGCCCTGGCCGATGGCGGGGACACCCAGCGTCTACGGGCGGCGCTCGGTGACCCGCAGGCCAGCCCGGTGCTGGACCTGCTGCGCGCACACCTGGCACACCCCAGCACGGTCGATGAGCTCGTGGAAACCCTGGCGAGCCTTCCGCAGCGCGTCGGAGCTGACCGGGATGCCTTGGAGGATGAGGTTGCCGGATGGCTACTGCTGGGCGCCGACACCCACACCGCGGCGGGCCCGCCCGTCCTTGAGGCCAAGGTCCACCTGTTCCTGCGCAGCCTGCCCACCCCCGTACGCTGCGTCGGCGAGGCCGAGCACCTACTGCTGGACGGTGCAACCGTCTGCCCCCATGCGGACTGTGGCGCGCAGGCCACCACGTCGCTGGGCGTATGCCTGGGCTGCGGCCAGGACTACGACCTGGAACGCGATGATCCCCACGGCCCGGTCACCCGCTACGTCGCCCGCCGCCTGACGGCCGAGGACCCCCTGGAGCTGCCGCGCACGGGCAACAGGAACTGGTACCCGGCGCGTCGGTGCACGCGCTGCGGCAAGGACGCCAACGGTGCGACCTGCCTGGGCTGCGGCACCGCCACTCGCGAGGTTTCCGTCGCCGTCCCCGAGCCCGAACGTCCACTGACGCGCTGCCTGGTCTGCGGCTACCAGCGATCGTCGCACGGCGCCGTGCAGGAATTCACTGCCCGCACCGCCGCGGCCGTCACCGCCGCCGCGTTCAGCCTGCACACTGGGCTGGCGGCACAGAGCGACGACGAGATGTTGCGCCGGCTTCTGATCTTCGCCGACTCGCGGCAGGACACCGCCTTCCAGGCCGGCTACCTGCGCGACCGTGCCCGCGCCGTACAGGTGCGCCATCTCATCGTGGACAGCGTCAACGACCGCGTGCGTGCCGGCGATTCCGCCGCGAGTTTCAACAGTCTTGTCGAGGACGTCTTCCGGCGCGGTCAGGAATCCGGGCTCTACGAGGATCCGGCGGGCAAGGACGCCCGTCGGCGCGCCCTGCGTGTGTGTGAATGGGACCTGCTGGGCGAGATCGCTAGCGATGAACGGCGCCCCCCGACGCTGGAACGCCTGGGCCTGATCACGGTCGGCTACCCGGGCCTGGAGGCCCTCAGCGACGAAGCGCTCAAGTCGATCACCGACATCCTCGGTGGGGACACGGCGGCGGCCCGGTGGCTGCTGGCGCGCATGCTCGACCTGGTCCGCACCCGTGGCGGACTCGGCCACGACCTGCTCAACAAGCGCCTGGACGCGAAGACTGAAGCCGAGCTCATCGACGCCGGCGCCACCATGGGCATGGGCCACACCGTCACCGGCTACGGGGAGACCACCATCACGGTGGCCGGAGCCAACCCCTTGTCCTTGGGCTACAGGGGTGCCGCCGCCCGCCTGGTGAAGACCGCGTTCCCGCTGGTGACCAACTCCGACACCCGCGAGCGTGGCGTGCGCAAGGCCGTGGATCTCTTGGCCGAGCACGATCTCCTTGCCAGCGCCCAGGTCGGCACTGGCCGGTCCCGGATTCAGCTGCGTCAGGTCCCGCCCCAGGCCATGGAGGTGCGGCCGGCCTCGGACACGATGTACCGGTGCGGCGCGTGCCGTGCCGTGCAGCCCGGCCCCTCACCGCAGAGCAAGTGCGCCACTTTCAACTGCAAGGGCACCATGGCTCCCTGGCAGGGCGACCCGGATGACCATGAGCGGGTGCTGGCCGCCAGCGACGCGCCCCTCATCGTCAAGGCCGAGGAACACTCCGGCCAGGTGCCGCTGGAGAACCGGGAAGACATAGAGGAACGGTTCAAGGACGGCGACCTCAACCTGCTGGTGTGCACGATGACGCTGGAACTGGGCGTGGATCTCGGCCAGCTCCTCGCTGTCATCTTGCGCAACGTGCCGCCGCGCCCGAGCAATTACGCCCAGCGCGCTGGCCGCGCCGGCCGCCGCGAGGAACGGGTCGCGCTGATCGTCACCTTCGCCGGCGGCATGCCGCACGACAGCTACTACTACGCCCGCCCCGTGGAGATGATCCGCGGCGCCATCCGCCCGCCTGCCTTTCTGCTGGACAACCAGCGCGTCCTGCAGCGCCATGCCCGTGCCATGGCGCTCGAACTGTGTGGCCAGAACCTTCCCCAGTGGATGCGTGGCCTGGTCACCGAAGACGCCGACGGACAGCTGCAGGGCATCGATGAGGTCAAGGCCGCCCTCGCTGAGGGGCGGGATCGCATCTCAGCCCGGATTCATGCAGCCTTCCGCTTCGGTCTGGCTCCGGATGACCTTCCCTGGCTCAGCGAAGACTGGGCCCGCATGGTGGTCGACAACTGGATCACGGACCTCGACGAGGCCGTCGGGTCCTACCGGCTCCGGCAGAAGAGCCTGCTGGAGGAATGGGCCCAGGCGACGAGCAAGCCGGGCAACAAGGAAGCCTCCCGCGCCGTCAGCAGCATCAGCGCCAGCCTGGAAGCCATGCGCAGCGGTGACCGCATCCGCGCATACGTGCTCTCCTATCTCAGCAACGTCGGGTTCCTTCCCTCCTACGCCTTCCCCACCGACACCACCACGCTCTCCCTTCAGCGTGAGACGGCCGAACTGTCCCAGGACTCCGTTCAGGCGCTCAAGGACTACGCCCCCGGCCAGCTCGTCTACGCGCGCGGCGACAAGTGGCTCGTCGACCAGGTCGACTTCCGTCGTGCCAACCTCGTCAACGCCGACGGCGTCGGCGCACTGGACTCCATCAACTTGTGCAACCGCTGCGACACCGTCAACGACTCCACCAGTGCGCACTGCCTGTCCTGCGACAGCGACGACATGACCCCCCAGCACAGCGTCCCGATGCGGGCCATGCGTGCCTCTCGCCGTCAGCGGATCTCGGCCGACGAAGAACACCGGTCCCGTTCTCCCTTCGAGGTCACACACCACCTCGGCGCCCCCAACACCTCCGAGACATACCTGTTCGAGCGCGACGGACTCGTGCTGCAGTGGGAGCGCGGCGCAGAGCTGACCATCCTCAACCGCGGCCGCATTGCCCGAAACCAGAGCAACAGCGAGCGGTTCATCGTGTGCACCAGCTGCGGACTGTGGTTCGACGCGATCCCCGGCCCTGACCCCACCCGCGCCCAGCGGGATCGCCAGAAGTTCCACGACACGATCTGTACCAACCACCAGCTCGTCCCCAGCATCCTGCAAGTCGAACGGCGCGTGGACTGCCTGCAGGTCCTCCCCGACCTGGAAGCCCTGGACATCCGCCCGGACAACCTGGAGGAATTCCTCGCCAGCACCCGCGCCGCCCTGGACCTGGGCTGCCGCGTCATCCTCCAGGCCGGCGACGACGAAGTGGCTGGCTTCGACTGGCCCCGACCCGACCCGAACAGCGAAGACGCCACCTTCCGCCTCGCCGTCTTGTACGAAGAGGTCCCCGGCGGCGCTGGCTACCTGCGTCAGCTCGCCGCCCGGTTCGGTGAAGTCGCCGCCGCCCTCGTCCCGGTCCTCGACGGCTGTTCCTGCGAGCGCTCCTGCTACGCCTGCCTGCGCTCCTATGGGAACCAGCGCGAAGAGGACCTGCTCGACCGCCGCATCGCCGCCGATTTCCTGCGCCGCTTCGTCAATGCGCCGGATGTCGACGGCCGCCGGGTGCCCAGCTACGCCGATGCCTTCCACGGCCGCCCCCGCTCCGCCATCGAACGGCGCCTCGCCATCGCCTTGATGACGGCCGGAGTCCCGCATGGCGTGGCGCAGTACGCGTGGGGTGACCGCGGATCCACCGACGGCACGCCCCGTCCGGTCACTATCGCCGACTTCGCCTGGCCGGATCAGAAGGTCGCTGTCTTCTGTGACGGCTGGAAGCACCATCACACCGCCGAACGTCAGGCATCCGACAAGGCCAAGCGCGACGCCATGCGCGCTCAGGGCTGGACTGTCCTGTCTTTCTGGGGCGGTCAGATCGTCCGCGACGCCGAGCGGTGTGCCCAGAATGTCTTGGCGCATCTGGCTACCGAAGCCTGACCGAGGCACCCGTTTCCGGGGAGGCCACCCCCGCCGGCGGCCTCCCCGGAAGCATCCGGTTTACGGGTGTCGGGGCGTAGGCCAATAGACGGCGAGAACCAGCGGAACATTCTCTCCGACGGCCTCTGCCAGGCCCAGGACCAGAGCCAAGTCATCGAGAACACGTGCTACCGGCTTGACGATGGTTCGGGTGGCGGACGTTCGCTCGCCAAATCCATGGGCATAGTGCGGATACCCATCGGAGCCGAACTTGGCATCGATGACCCATGCAACCTCCCCCTGCAAACGCGATAGGAAATATGTGACGGGTGCATCCCTGTCAACGGTATTAAGTTCGAGCTTGGCATAGAGGCCGACCACGTGTCCCAGCGCACTGTGCCCCTCTCTCTGAGCAATGAGCGACACCGTCACCTGCAATATTCTTGCGTCGGCGCCCTCTCCGAGGATCACAGAGAGGTGCGCGGGAGTGGATATTTCAGGCAAGCAGTCTCCATCGTGGAATTTTCAGAAGGCGCCGCATGTGCGATCTGTGGGGCTTCACGGTTTCGTACCTTGACATGAGTTCGCCTAGGAATCCAACGCGTAGGAGCCCTGATGCCGTCTGCCTGCAGCGAACGTGAGGGTCAGTTACTCGATGCCGGTTCGCCGTAACCGAGAGCGGCACGAATGCCGGACGGAAAGCTACTGGCGCGATAATCAGGCCCAAGCCGCCAAGCGCCCCCTCGATGAAGATGGCTTGCCCCTGCATGCGCAGTAAATCCTGACAGCCCTTACTGGGGGCCTCGCCAAGACGCAAGCCGACAGCGCATGCTGCGGTCGCGCAACTTGGCTGCAGTGTCGCTGTCGTGCATGAGACCTGGGCGTCAATAGCCGCCAGCAGTGCCTAGTCCTGGGCGACTTCGGGAACCCCTGCCTCCTTGAGCATCGCGAAGAGGGCGGCGAGAGGGCCGGTCGAATCGACTCGATCCGTAGTGAGGATCAACCGCTGGGCTGCCCGGGACAATCCGACGAAGAAGGTAGACGTTCCCTCGCGCGGGTCATTCTGGTAGGACCACCACTGCCGTTCATGGATGCCTAGAAAGAACACGGTGTGATATTCAAGTCCCTTGCTGCGGTGGGCGGTGAGCAATACGACAGCATCAGCACATTCAAATTCGTCAAGTGCCGCCCCCCAGTCGATTGCACTGCTGGACGCCTCCTCCAATCGTGCGGCGAATGCATCGGTGACGAGGCTGAAGTCCTCTCCCGGCACGGCGGACTTGATGTATCGCTGCAGCGCAGCGCTGTCGACCAGGTCCAGCATCTCCTGCACCGCGTCCGCAGCCGGCGTTGTCACCGGAGAGTGAGACCGCAGCCAGGTCCGCAGCCTTCCGGTCACCTGTGTCAGGTGCTCACCGACACGGCGCTGGGCCACGTCGTCATCCGCGGCTCCATGTACGCGCTGCAGTGTGGTTGAGACGTCCTGCCAAATGGAGGCGAGGCCCTGAGGCTGCTGGGCCAGACGCAATAACCCCATCAGGAGACGGGCCGTCTCGCTCTTGAGTAGGTCCTGCAGCCGCATCTTGCCGACCTGCGCGTCATCGTTGCGGAGCTTGATGCAATGGGCAGCAAGACGGGACCTAAAGAGCGGCTCAAAGTCCTTGATCTTCTGTCGTGCGATGAGTGCGAAGTCCGCCGGTGTTCGGTCCGAGTTGGCGATGTCCCGGGCGATCCAGTCTGCGATGAAGGTCGCTTCTCGTTCGGGGCTGCGGAAGGTCCACAACACCGCTGGATCATGACCATCCTCTGCCGTGGCCTTGGAAGTGGCCCGTACTGTGCTGGGTTCCAGCTTGCTGGCGATGACATGCTGCAGCTCGACGAGCGCGTCGCTGGAGCGGAAATTCCAGGCCAGTGAATAGCTGGTGGCATCGAAGGTTTCGGCGAAGCGTTGCACCGCCTGGGGAAGTGCTCCGGCCCAGCCCATGATCCGCTGCTTGGTGTCGCCGACCGCAGTCACCGCGGCTTTGTCTCCGAACACCGCTGCGAGGAAGGAAAACTGCGCCCCGGTGGTGTCCTGGAACTCGTCGACAAACACCAACGGATAGGTCATACGCAAAGCGCGCCTGAGTTGCGGCACTTCGCGGACGAGCAGCTCGGCAAGCCGATTGATCATGACGAAGTCGAGCTGCGGCTTTCCCGGCTGGAGGTAGCGGGCACGCCACCACTCGCGCACGGCGTAGGACGTGGCGTCGAGCTCGTCGCCGATCGGGATGGTCGTCGGCAAGCGCCAGCGGCCGACGAGGTCGGTCATGAAACGCGAGGGCTGGAGTCGGGCGACTTCCCGCGTCAGGGGTTGCGGCGCGGTGAAAGCGATGTCGTTGAGGAAGCTCCTCACCTCCACCCCGGTCGCCGTGCGGATCTCGTACTCATTATTCATGCGCCAGTCAGCGGGCAGCGCCGCCGCGAAGCGGTCGACCAGGCTCTTGGTAAACGCATCGAAGGTCATCGAGACGAACCGGCCGCCATGTTCGGGAACGCGGGCAGCCACGCGGCGGCCAAGGTTGACTGCCGCATCCCTCTTAAACGAGATCGCCAGAATGCGCTGCGGCCACGGGCAGATACCGGTTTGCAGGAAGTAGGCGGCGCGTTGGGCCAAGAACTCCGTCTTGCCGGCCCCCGGCCCGGCCACGACCGCCACATTGCCGCTGTCCCGAAGCGCTTCCCAAGCCACCGGCTCCAAGTCCTCGATCCCAATCGGCCGCCACGCATCAATCGGCACCGGTCTTGTGGCGTTCGGGCTCGTGGCGCGGCTTGCACCCGGACCACTCACAGGCCAGCCTCCTGCTGGATGTATCGCACAAGCGCAGAAAGAACCGCGGGCGCGTCTGACTTCAGTTCGGCATCAGTCAGGCGGCCGAGGGCCCTCAGATGCGTACTGGGCTTCGAGCGGGAAAGGAAGAGATAGCGATACCAGCGCAGCCGTTCGATCTTTGCGTCTGTGCCCCAGTAGGCCGGTTCGGTGCCGTTCTCCCCGAAGACCGTGGGCGTGGGGTCGGTGGAGCCCGGGCCGCGCTCGCCCGTTTCGAGGTGCGTATAGGCAGACTGGAACGACATCAGCATGCTGTAGTCGAGATCCAGGGGCGTGGCGAAGAAGACGCCGAAGGTGCGCAAGTGGGCCAGTACAGTTCGCAGTGCCTCCGCAGAGAGTCCGTCGTGGATGTCGTCGACGTTGTCGTACCCGTGGAGCTCCTTCAGCGGGTCCAACCCGTTGTCCATCAGCCGACTGAAGGCATCACGGAGCCGGGCTGGTCCCGCCCCCTCTTTGCCGTAGTCGAAATCCAGCAGGGTGGCATGCGGGATGGCTAGGTCGTTGAGCAGCTTCCACATGTGGTTGGTGTGTCGTCCGCTGAGGGGGACCATGGCGACGAACGACGGGTCCAGGTGTACGCCGTGGGCTTGCGCGATCCGCGGAATGACGAGTTCTTCGGTGTCGCCTTCCCCGAGTACGACGAACTTGGCGAAGTAGAGCTCCGGGTGGGCGCGTACCGCCTCGCGCACGTATTTCCCGGCCTCTGTGGCGTCTTCAGGCAGAGTGATCGCGCGGACCGCTGCAGTCGAGGTAGTTGCTTCCGTGCGAAAGTGCCGAACATCCTCGGGGCGGATGCGAGTCACTACGCTGGCGGAGTGACTGGAGAGGATGGCCTGCGTCGCTGTGCTACTACTCAGCGCCTGAAGTTGCGTGACGATACGCGACAGGTAGAACGGGGAAAGGCTGTTCTCGGGCTCCTCCACCACGATCAGGGTCAGGGCCGGCAGATGGACGGCTTCAAGAGTGAAGCTGTCCTGATGCTGGCCCTCGTACACCTCGCTCTCGACGTCGAGGGCGGCTGCTACCAGTGCAAGGTGCAGCAGCGAGCGCTGCCCATCGCTCAGCATGCTGGCCGGACGCGGCTGAGCGTTCCGATCGGGCTCGAAAACGAGTTCGGAGCCGCGGACCAGCTGGTTGAAGTCGCTGTCAAGGAGCCGCAGTTTGGGGTCAGAGTGGACACCAGCATCGTGCAGTTCCTGCCAGCGGGCGGTCAGTGCGCCTTCGACGGCTTGCACTGCGGGTTCGTTGGTGAACGTCCTCGCGACTTCACTCGCGTGGTCACTGACCAGATCACGCAGGCCCGTTGACCACTGCGCGGCTCTCCACAGTCGACTCTTCAGAAACGTTGTCACCTGACGTACGCCGTCGCGCGATGCCGGAATGTAGATCATCTGAATACGGCTGCGCTCTGCAGGAGTCAGCGGCACGCAGTCGTCCTCGCTGTAATCCTCTGCAAGTGTTTGGACGACTTCCCGGGTTTCAGTGATGGCCCCTTCTACCGTGCCGTCGTCTTCCCATTTGGCCCGGAGCACGACGCGGACCTTCAAGTCGCCTTCATCGTTGGCCGCCATGCGCCGGAAGAACTCCGGGACCGCCCGGGGTGCCTCGCTCTGGCTCCCGGGTGTCTCGGAAACAGCCTCTGCTTCACCTTCATCCTTCGCTTCGCTGTGAAGCTCAGGGAAGACGAGCACCACCTCGACCATCAGCTCGCGGCTGGCCGGGGTAACAGTCTCGTCGGCAGGGACGGCAAAGTCGCCTACTTGTACGGCTCGCTCCTTCGCGGAGACCCCGAACAAGCGCAACAATGCCTCACACGCTGCGGTCTTGCCTGAGCCGTTTGCGCCAATGAACGCGGTCACGCCCGAATCAAGACCAACGGAGGTGCGACCCGGCCCGAAGCACTTGAAGTTCTCCAGCGTAAGTTTCTCGATGAACATGCTTCACTTCCGGCCCGACGATCTGATCACTGGCGAATCGATCCGATGATCGTAGCGAAGCCGAACGATCCTTGGAGGCACGACGACAATCCTGGTCGCGCACTTACGTCTGCCCCCTCACTCCCATCAGCCACCACGTGCCTCGCCCATGGCATCATCACGCGGTCCCAAACTCCGAACCAGCAGTTGGCGACCCGCCCTCGGCCGCGACGCGCCGTGCCTGCTGCGCGGCCCCAACGCCTCGGCCACGGGTGCCCAACCCGCCTACATCGGTGCCTGCTTCCCGCCACTACGCCGCCAAGTAGCGGAACTGGAACAGATCTCCGGCACCTATAGATCTGCGGACAAGGAACGGTCGACTGCGGCAACGGCCGCCCCTCCCACACCTACGCGATCTGGTGCATTGTCAGTGGCCGTTTCTAACCTGTTGAGTTATGGCGAACGGCGTGTGGCACACCGGCTACCACATCAAGATCGAGTTAACGCATGCGGACCTCGGACACCCGGACCGCCCCGCGCTGCTCGACGAGATCACCCTGCCGATCGAACAGCGCGACCGTGAGTTGCTGCAGTGTCTGCAGCATCACGGCACCGGCATCTGCCGGGCCGAGGAGGAAGACCGTTCTCCGTGGATGACGATCCGGCGGCGCACTGTCGACGGGGTCACGACCCTGGTGGCCGCGCATCTGCCGGTACGCACCAAACCGACAGCCGATGAGAGCGACAAGCACAAGGCGCTCAAGGAGCGGATCGCGCGTGCCGCGCACCGTCACGGCCTCTCCGCGCAGATCGAAGCCCGCAGCATGGACGGCAAGATACGCAACGATGTCCTGGTGTCAGGCAGCGCAGGCCATATCGGATGGGAGGCCCAATACTCGCCGATCACGGCATCGACCGTGCGACGGCGTTCAACTGCCGCTGCAGACCGGGGGATCATGCCCTTGTGGGTGACCAACGATGACCGGGCGGCCCTGATCGACCGTGCGCCGTGGGTGCGCGTGGATGACCTGCCCTGGCGGGCCATCGCCTCCGACCGCGCGATGCTCGTACGCGGCGGGGTACGACATCTACAGGACTGGGCCTGCACGCCAGCCGCCCAGAGACCCTGCCCCCTCAACGGCAGTTCGTGCGGTGGACTGCACGTCGCCTGGAGCTTGCCGGCGCTCTGCCTGCCGCCCAAGCCACACACCGGGGTCGACGCCCTCGTCGCAGCGAGCGCTGAGGGCGACTTCGTGCCCATGAAGATCCCTGCCCAGCACAACCCCCGAGCCTCGACCCGGCTGTGGGCCCCGGCAGCCGACCGGGACCGCTGGCGCAACATCATCGGCGAGGACGAGGCACTGCCGGACGCGGAACCGCCGATGCAGGCGAGTCTGATGTTCACCGAGGAAGATCTCGACTCCACCTGCCGCTACGGTGAGGACACCCGGGTCTTCGACGACCGGCGACCGCGCCGCGATCACGCTGCCACATCCGGCCTGCACACCTTCCCCGAGGTACCTCAGCGGATCTTCCGTATCCCCCACCAACCTCAGCGCCTCAACGTCAGCCCCGAGCAGCGCGCCGAAGCATCACGACGCTGCGGCTGTCGCATCTGGCAGGTCGGTCCCTGTGCCGGCTGCGGCACACCAATCCATCGATACGGCCCAGGGTCCGCGCATGCCTGCGCCGACTGTCGACGGCGTGCGCGCTAGATGACGGCGTAGGACGTGGCCGTCCGCGGCCGCGGGGCGTCCTCTCCATCGAGACCGGTGTCATCGACTCTGAACGTACCGAGATCGATTACCGATGGCGACACTCGAAACGAGCCGACGGCCCCCATAGTTGCGACATGGCAAGATGAAACCGAAAAGGGCAGCAACCTCCAAGGTCAACAGGACCCCTTGGTTGCGATTCCAAGGTGGCGCGAATTGGGGTGCTAACGCAGCGGCGGCTGCCCATCACCCCGGGGAGAATCTGGGGAGTTTCAGCCCGAGGGACGGCGCCATCGCAGAGGGGACCTTTGGCGAATCCGGTGATCGCCTTGTGAGGCAGTGAGGTTTCGGCGAGCCAGGCATCGACGTCCCGGATCGGGGCGCTGACGGCGAGCGTGAGCGCGATGAGCGGTCTGGGCCGGGTGGCGTCCAACTGCTCTGCGGCAACAGGGCTGCTCACCGATTCCGGCGGGCCCTGAGGATTCGGACGAGCTTGGGTGCCGCGGTTCCGGCGAGCAGCGCCGCGAGCACCACGTCCGCCCAGGGGTCGCGGATCGGCTTGTAGGCGGCCGTACCGTTCTTGATCTCGATGAAGCCGAGTGGCCGGGCCTCGACGCCTCCTCCACCGCCTCCGCCCTCCGCGGTCCTCGCGGTGGCGACCTCACGTCCGGCGCCTCCTCCGAAGCCGAAGCCGACGCTGGCCACGGGGATGACGGTGATGTTCACGTGGTGACCGGTTCGCCGAAGACGGCGGTCACGGAGGCGCGCCCGCCGAGCTTGTCGGCGAGGCGTTCCAGTAGGTTCACGGATGCGTGGGCCGCGGTGACGTCCGCGAGCGGAACGGGCGGGGTGGAGGTCTGCTCGGGGCTGCTCATGCGGGGCCTCCCAGTCCGGTCTGCTCTGCGGTGCCGAGTATGTGCGTGGCGGCCGGGAAGGGGAAGCGGGTCTCGGGGAAGGTGAACTTCTCCAGCTCGGTGACGGTGAAGCCGACCGCGGTGATGGCGGCCTGGGTCTCGCGGCCGGTGTGGCAGCCTCCGCTCAGCAGCGGCCAGAACGTGGCGTCCACGACGCGCTGGGCACGGCGCATGCCGGGCGAATCCGCCTGGACGTGCTCGAAGAAATGCAGCCGGCCGCCGGGGCGCAGGACGCGCCGAATCTCGGCGAGGGCGCCGGCTTGGTCGGTCACGGAGCACAAGGTCATGCAGACGACGGCGGCGTCGAACGAGGCGTCGGCGGCAGGGAGTTGCTCGGCGCGGCCGTCCACGACCTCGATCTTGGAGGTTGCGGCGCGGGCCGCCTCTTCCGCGAGGGCACGCAGTCGCGGCTCGGGTTCGACGGCCAGGAGCCGTTTCACGTCGGGCGGGTAGTGCGGGAAGTTCAGCCCGTTGCCCGCCCCGACCTCGATGACCTGCCCGGACAGGCCGGTCAGCAGTCGACGGCGGTGTTCGGCGACGCCGGCCTTCTCCAGGGCCGGTGCGGCGAACCGGGCGTAGAAGCGGGCGAACAGTGGGTGCTTAATGCGCTGGGTCATGGTGACCGTCTCCCTCTGCGGCAGCATCCCGGCGATGCCGCTGGGGCTACTCTGATATGCGGAGGTACTACATAGTGAAGCCACTTCACGGTATGCCCGAGCACCCCTCTTCCGCCAGGGTCTCGCTGGACCGGCTCTTCGAACTGACCGAGGTGCTGGGCGCGATGATGCAGCGCGGGGTGGCCGAGCGCGGTCTGACCATCGCGCGGGCAGGGGTGCTGTGGGCCCTCTTCCACGAGGGGCCGATGACTCAGCGGTCGCTGGCCGGCCTGCTGGGAGTCACGCCCCGCAACGTGACCGGGCTACTGGACGCACTGCAGGAGGACGGGCTGGTGCTCCGCGAGGCGCATCCGACCGACCGGCGCGCGACTCTGGTCTCTCTGACCGGCAGGGGGCGCCAGGTCACCGCCGAACTGAGCGGCGGACGCGACGAACTGGCCGCCGTACTGTTCGCCGACATGCCTGCCGGCCAGCTCGCTGACTTCACCAGCTCCCTGGCCCGGGTGACCGAGCGACTCAAGGCCGTCGATCCCACCAGCCATGGGTAACTCTCTGTGCGGACTCGGGTGTCAGGGTTCGGCTCTGTGCCACGGCGCGGTGGGATGGGTCGCGTGGGCATCGACGGTGAGCCGAAGGGCATAGGTCGGCCGGGCGCCGGGAACGGGGCCGAGGTAGTCGTGGCCGGTCATGTGGCACCAGGCGGACAGGCCGAGCGGGCCGCCGGTCGGTGGCCCCGACGTGCACCACGATGCCCGGCTCGGCGCCGTCGATCCCCTGGCGACGGCAGAGCAGGAGGGTGACGCAGAGCAGGCCCGGTGCCGTCGATCGTGAGATCCGGTGGCGGTGGGGAGTGGTCGTTCACCGGCTGCTCACGGTGGCGGCAATGGCTGGCAGGATGGCCAGGGCCAGGACGCCTCCGATCAGGGCCAGGACGGGATAGCTCGCGGCGGCGACGAGGAGGCCGGAGGAGATGCCGCCGGTGGCACCGGCGATGGCGATCGAGACGTCGACCAGCCCTTGCGTCTTGGTGCGAGGACCGCACCGCGCAGCGCGAGCTGGTCCGCCTCGGGCCCGGAGGCGGTGAACACCATCTCGTCCGGGCGTGCCCCGATGAGGTCGGCGACCTGCGCGCGGGCCGCCGCCAGGGCCGTCTTCGGCTCGGCGCTGTAGGGGTGGCTGCTGGAGGGGTTGCCGAAGAAGTCCGTCAGGAGCGGCGCCATCGCCGCCGCGACCCGCGGATCGACGGGCGCGGTGGCGTTGTAGTCCAGGTAGACCGGCCCGTCGGCCAGTCCCGGGTGGTCCGGCACGGTGCTGCTGGTCATGCCAGGTCTCCGACGTCGACGGGCAGCTCGGCCAGGCGCCACTCCAGCATCCCGTCGTCCAGGCGGATCGCCCGCCGGTCGCGGTCAGTCAGCAGGCGTACGGCGTCGTAGGCGAGCACGCAGTATTCGCCGCGGCAGTACACGACGATCTCCGTCTCCTCGGGCAACTCGCCGATGCGGTCGGCCAGTTCACCGACCGGGATGGAACGCGCGCCGGGAATGTGTCCGGCGAGGTACTCCTCGGCCGGGCGGACGTCCAGCACCACCGCGTCCCCCGCCGCCACGCGGGCGCGCAGCTCCTCGCGGCTGACCTCCCCTGCACCGTCCTCCCCGAGGTAGGCGTCCCGAGCCGCGGGGACGGCAGCCTGGTGAGCTTCGGCGACCTTGCGCAGGAGCGCGAACAGCTGGGCCACGTCGTCGCCGGCGAGGCGGTAGTGGATGCGCACGCCCTCGCGGCGGGTGGCGACGAAGCCGGCCTGCTTGAGGGTCTGCAGATGCGCCGAGGCGGTCGTCAGGTTCAGGCCCGCCGCTTTGGCGAGGGCGTCGACCGTGCGCTCGCCCTGGGCCAGCAGATCGAGCAGTTCCAGTCGCTTCCCGTTGGCCAGCGCCTTGCCGCTGGTCGCGAACGCGTCGTAGAGCTGCGCCTTCGTACCGGCTGTGGTGTTGCCTGCCATGACATCCTCCATGAATCCATGGAATAGTGTAGATGATGGTGAGGGGGACGGCCACACGCCCTCTCGCATCCGGATCTTGGAGGACCTGATGGGCTTCGCCGAAGACCACCTCATACCGCTCGTCGATGAGGGCCTGGGCAACAGCGCCTACCTCGTCGACCTCGGTGACGGCCGCGCCCTCGCCGTGGATGCGAGCCGCGACCTGCGCGCCCTCCGGGAAGCCACCGAACGGCGCGGTCTGACGGTGGCATACGCGGCGGACACGCATCTGCACGCAGACTTCCTCTCCGGCGCGCTCCAGCTCTCCGCCGACGACGGGGCGACCGTGCTGGCCTCCGCCGTCGGACGCCGCGCCTTCACGCACCGCGGTCTGTCCGACGGCGACTTGGTCGATCTGGGCGGTCTGACCCTGCGGTCCCTGGCCACTCCGGGCCACACGGACGAGCACGTGTCCTTCTTGCTCCTGGACGGGAGGCGGGAGTTGGGGGTGTTCACCGGCGGCTCCCTGATCGTCGGCTCGGCCGCCCGCACCGACCTGCTCGGCGCCGACCGGGCCGAGGAACTGGCCCGCGCCCAGTACCGCTCCCTGCACCGTCTGGCCGCGCTGCCCGACGCGACGTTCGTCTGGCCCACGCACGGCGCCGGCTCCTTCTGTTCCGCCCCGCCCGGCACCGAACGCACCACCACCATCGGCGCCCAGAAGCGGTCCAACCCGCTGCTCGGCGCGCCGGACGAGGACACCTTCGTACGACGCCTGCTGGACAGCCTCGGCTCCTACCCCGCGTACTTCGACCGCCTCGGCGAGGCCAATCGGCGCGGCCCCGCCGTCCTGAGGACCGAACCCGGTCTCCCGGCCCTGACCGTCACCGAAGCCCGCCGACTGATCGGCCAGGGAGCCCAGTTGGTCGACGTCCGCCCCATCGCCGACTTCGCCGCCGGACACATCCCCGGCGCACTCTCCAACCCACTGCGCGACCAGTTCGCCACCTGGCTCGGCTGGCTGCTGCCCGACGACACCCCGCTCGTCTTCGTCACCGCCCCCGGCCAGGACCTGACCGAACTCACCTGGCAGGCCCTGAAGATCGGCTACGAACGCCTCGCAGGCCACCTGCCCATGACGGCCTGGGCCGCCGACGGCGGCGAGCAGCAGCGTGTCGAACTGATCGGCGCGGACGACATCGCAGAAGGCCGACCCGTCCTGGACATCCGCCAGGACGCCGAACGCGCCGCCGGGCACCTCCCCGGAGCCGTAGGCATCGAGCTCGGCGACGTCGCCGCTCGCGCCGACGACGTACCCGCCGGCGCGGTCGTGCACTGCGGTCACGGCGAGCGTGCCATGACCGCCGCCAGCCTCCTCCAGCGCGCCGGGCACAAGGATCTCGCCGTCCTGGCCGGCGGACCGGGCGACTGGGCCAAGGCCACCGGCCGCACGCTGGAGGAGGGCGCGTGACCACGACCGTGCCGGAGCACGGCATCCGGCTCGGACTGCGCGCCAACCTCGCCCAGTTCACCCTGCTCGTGGCCGTCAACGCCCTGGTCGGCGGCATGCTCGGCCAGGAGCGCGTCGTACTGCCCCTGCTCGCCGACGACGTCTTCCACCTCTCCGCCTACACCGCCTCGCTCACCTACGTCGTGGCCTTCGGCGCCACAAAGGCGATCACCAACTTCTTCGCCGGCACGCTCTCCGACCGCTACGGCCGCAAGCCGGTCCTGGTCGCCGGCTGGCTGATCGCCCTGCCCGTGCCGCTGCTGCTGATCTGGGCACCCGCCTGGGGCTGGGTGATCGCTGCCAACGTCCTGCTCGGCATCAACCAGGGCCTGACCTGGTCCACCACCGTCATCATGAAGATCGACCTGGTCGGGCCGTCCCGGCGCGGTCTGGCCATGGGCTTCAACGAGGCCGCCGGTTACGTCGCCCTGGCCGCCACCGCGATGGCCACCGGCGCCATCGCCGCCCATGCCGGACTGCGCCCCGAGCCGTTCTTCCTGGGCATCGCCTACGCTGCCCTCGGGCTCGGCGCCTCGGCTCTCGCCGTACGCGAGACCCGCGAACACGCCCGCCTGGAAGCGGCCGGCCACCCGGCCCCATCCAGCCCGGACCACCACGAGGACCTGAGCACCGGCCAAATCGCCTGGATCACCAGCGTCCGCGACAAGGCCCTGTCCGCCGCCAGCCAGGCCGGCCTGGTCAACAACCTCAACGACGCCCTCGCCTGGGGCATCTTTCCGCTCCTCTTCGCCGCGCACGGCCTGTCCGTCGCCCGCATCGGAATCCTCGGCGCCCTCTACCCGGCGGTCTGGGGCTTCGGCCAGCTGCTCACCGGCTGGTGGTCCGACCGCGTCGGCCGCAAACACCTCATCACCGCCGGCATGCTGCTCCAGGCCGCCGCCATCGCCCTGGTCGCCTTGGGTACGACCTTCCCGGTCTGGGCAACGGCCCAGATCCTCCTCGGCGTCGGCACCGCCCTGGTCTACCCGACCCTCCTCGCGGTGATCGGCGACGTCGCCCACCCTGCCTGGCGAGCCCGCGCGGTCGGCGTCTACCGCCTGTGGCGCGACGGCGGCTTTGCGGTCGGCGCCCTCCTCGCCGGCCTCTTGGCCGACGCCTACGGTCTGACCACCGCGGTCTGGACCGTCGCCGCCCTCACCGCCGTATCCGGCCTGGTCGTGGCGACCCGCATGTACGAAACCCACCCGCACCCCTGATGTCGGGCGACGGTCGACCACTCGGCCTGGTCCGGTGATTGCGGGACGCGCGGTTGAACCGTGGGCGAATTCTGTTCCTGCTTTCGGTCAGAGTGCGGTCCGGAGCGCGGCTGCGGTCTTCCGGCCCGCTTAGCATCATCAGCGCCGCCTCGTTCGTACGACTGTCTGGAGGCCCGGCGTGCCCGAAGCCGCACACGACGCCGATCCCGGTTCCATACCAGCCCCGCCCGAACCCGCCCCGTTCGCCCGGCGGCGTCCCGTGTTGCTCGCGGGCGCTGCCCTGGTGGCCGCAGTCGCGGTGGGAGCGGGCCTGCTGACGGCTGGGGGTTCCCGGCGCAGCGGTCACCCGGCAGCGTCGGCCGACGGCCTGCGGCACACCACCGTCGAGGTCACCCCCGCCGACTGCGGGCGCGGCTGGAACCACCCCGAGCCCGGCCGCCAGGTCTTCGACCTCCGAAACACCTCCAGCACGGCGGCGGAGGTGTATCTGACCGACGCGAGGACCGGAGCGGTCTACGGCGAGGTCGAAGGGCTGGCCCCGGGCACCGTCCGCCCGCTTCGGGTGACGCTCGGCAACGGCACGTACGCCTTCAAGTGCCTGCCCGACGACGCGGACGCCGTCACCGGCCCCACGGTCCGCATCACCGGCGCGAAGGTGAAGGGCGGTCCGGCCGCCGTGCCGGTCAGCCAGCAGGACCTCATCCCGCCCACGCTCGCCTACCAGAAATGGATCCAGGCCCGCACCGTCGAGCTGGAAAAGAGGACCGACGTGCTGCGCGCCGCGGTCGACCGCGGCGATCTCACGGCCGCGCGTGCGGCGTGGCTGCCCGCGCACCTGGTGTACGAGCGGATGGGCGCCGCCTACGGCACCTTCGGCGACGCCGACGGGGCGATCAACGGGACCACCGCGGGCCTGTCCGGCGGGGTGCACGACAAGGACTTCGCCGGGTTCCACCGGGTCGAGTACGGACTGTGGCACGGCGAGTCGGCCAGCAACCTGCGGGGCCCGGCCGATCAACTCGCCAAGGCCGTACGAGCACTGCGCAACAGCTGGCCCACCCAGCGGATGGATCCGGCGGACGTCGGCCTGCGCGCGCACGAGATCCTGGAGAACACCGTGCAGTTCGAGCTGACCGGCCGTACCAACTACGGCAGCGGCACCAGCCTGGCCACCGCCCGCGCCAACCTCGACGGCACCACCGTCCTGGTCGGGTATCTCCGGCCGCTGCTGAAGACCCGCGACACGGGCCTGGCCGGGCTCGACTCGTGGCTGGACCGCACCCGGCACACCCTCGACGGCTACAACCACGACGGCCGCTGGACGCCCCTCGACCACCTGACCCTCCCCCAGCGGGAAAAGGTCAACGCCGATCTTGGAGAGCTGGTCGAGCGGCTCGCCGACGTGGCCGCTCTCACGGATGTGCGGAGGACCGCGTGAAGCGCGTGAACGAAGTCGGCCGCCGGGGATTCCTCGCGAGCGCGGCAGCCGTGGCCGGCACCGGGCTCGTGGCCGCCGACCACAGCACCGCCTCCGCCGCGCCGACCGGCGCGTCCGCACGCGTGCCCTTCCACGGAGGCCACCAGGCGGGCGTCCTCACCCCAGCCCCACGCGCCGCAGCGTTCGTGTCCTTCGACACCACCGCCGACAACCGCGCCGAACTGCGGGAGTTGCTGCGCACGCTCACCGACCGCGCCCGGTTCCTCACCACCGGCGGTAGCCCGGACGAGCTGGGCATCACCGGGCCGCCCGCCGACTCGGGCACGCTCGGCCCCACCGTCCCGGCGGACGCGCTGACGATCACGGTCGGCGTGGGCGCCTCGCTCTTCGACGACCGTTACGGCCTCACAGCCCGCAAGCCCCGCCTGTTGACCGCAATGCCGTCGTTCCCCGACGACGATCTGGACCCCGCCTGGTGTCACGGCGATCTCAGCGTGCAGCTGTGCGCGGGCAGCCCGGACACGGTGCTGCACGCCCTGCGGGACATCGCCCGGCACACCCGCGGCGGCATGCAGGTGCGCTGGCGGATGGACGGCTTCATCAGCCCGCCCCGCCCGTCCGGAACCCCGCGCAACCACTTCGGCTTCAAGGACGGGATCGCCAACCCGGACGTCACCAGCGCGCGTGAGACGGACCGTCTGGTGTGGGTGGGCGCGGGTGACGGCGAACCGGCCTGGGCGACCGGCGGCAGTTACCAGGTCGTACGGCTGATCCGGATGCTGGTGGAGTTCTGGGACCGGGTCTCGATCACCGAGCAGGAGCGGATGTTCGGCCGGGCCCGCGACACCGGCGCGCCCCTGGACGGACGGCACGAGAAGGACACCCCCCAGTACGCCCAGGATCCCAAGGGCGACATCATCCCGCTGGACAGCCACATCCGGCTGGCCAACCCGCGCACCACCGCCAGCGCCGACCAGCGCATCCTGCGCCGCGGCTACAACTACGACCGGGGCACGGACAGCAACGGCAACCTCGACATGGGCCTGCTGTTCTGCTGCTACCAGCAGGATCTGGCCCGGCAGTTCGAGGCCGTGCAGAAGCGGCTGGCCGGTGAGCCGCTGGTCGACTACGTCTCCCCGTTCGGCGGCGGCTACTTCTTCGCGCTGCCCGGGGTGCGGGACACCTCCGACTGGTTGGGACGCGCCCTGCTGACGTGATCGGACCTGCACACCCGGATCAAAAGACGGTCAAGACACCATGAGAATCTCCTGACCATTCGTTCGCTCGCCCTTCATTGCCGCTCCCCCGCCCGGCCGCCACCATTGCCCAGGATCAGCCATCGATGCCATGGCCACGAATGGGCGTGGCAGCGGAACTCGGTGCTCCCGGAAGGCGAGACAGCATGATCGGCACAGGAAGAACCCCCGGCGCCCGACGCCGGTTGACGCGCGTAGGCGCCCTGCTCGGCGCGGCCGCCCTGGCCGTGGCGGGCGGAGCGGTCCCCGCGGCGGCGGCCTCGGCGCACGGCGGTCACGGCCACGGAACGCACACGGCCACGCCGATCAAGCACGTGGTGGTGATCTACCAGGAGAACGTCTCGTTCGACCACTACTTCGCCACCTACCCCAAGGCCGCCAACACCGACGGCACCAAGTTCAAGGCCAAGGCCCACACGCCGAAGGCCGACAACCTGCTCAACGCCGGGCTGCTGACGAAGAACCCGAACCTGTACGCTCCCAAGCGGCTCACTCCGGCGCAGGCGATGACGTGCGACCAGAACCATTCCTACGGCCCCGAGCAGTACGCGGCCGATGGCGGCAAGGCCGACAAGTACGTCGAGAACACCGAGGTCAGCAAGTGCACCGGGCTGTTCGGCGAGCCCGGTCTGGTGATGGACTACTACGACGGCAACACCGTCACCGGCCTGTGGAACTACGCCCAGCAGTACGCCATGAGCGACCGGTCCTTCAGCTCGGTCTACGGCCCCTCCACGCCCGGTGCCCTCAACCTGGTCTCCGGCCAGACGCACGGCGTCATCTCGGTGGACCCGGCCTCCGGCACGGAGAACCCGAAGCAGACGTCGACCCCGGACTCGTACACCGTCCTCTCGCCGGACGCCAAGGGCGTCGGCACGGTGATCAACGACCCCGACCCGGCCTATGACGACTGCTCCGGCAAGGACCACACCAGCACCAACGCCCTCGCAGCGATGCAGGGCGAGAACATCGGTGACCTGCTCAACGCCAAGCACGTGAGCTGGGGCTGGTTCCAGGGCGGCTTCAGGCCCAGCACCCCCTGGGACGGCAAGAGCGGCGACTACGCCAAGTGCGGCGGCGCCACGCACACCAACGTCGGCGGCGCCGCGGTGGTCGACTACAGCCCGCACCACTCCCCGTTCCAGTACTACAAGTCCACCTCGAACCCGCACCACCTGGCGCCGAAGAACATCGCCGAGATCGGGCACACCGGACGCGCCAACCACAACTACGACCTCACTGACTTCGACGCCACCCTCAAGGCCGGCCGCCTCCCCGCCGTCAGCTTCGTGAAGGCCGCCGAGTACCAGGACGGGCACGCCGCCTACTCCGACCCGACCGACGAACAGCACTTCCTGGTCAAGGAGATCAACGCGCTGCAGAAGTCTCCGCAGTGGAAGTCGACCGCGGTCGTTGTCGCCTACGACGACTCCGACGGCTGGTACGACCACGTCACCTCGAAGGTGCTCAACGGCTCGAAGGACTCCACGGTCGGCTCCAACGGCAAGGCCCTGGACGGCCCCGACTGCCAGGCCGGTCCGGCCGCCGCGGGCGGCTACGCGGACCGCTGCGGTCCCGGCACCCGTCAGCCGCTGCTGGTCATCTCCCCCTACAGCAAGGTGAACTCGGTCGACCACACCGCGACCGAGCAGGCGTCGATCACGAAGTTCATCGAGAACAACTGGCACACCGGCCGCATCGGCGACGCCTCCTTCGACCGGCGGGCGGGCAGCCTGAGCGGCCTGTTCGACTTCCGGCACCCCAACAACAAGCAGGTGCTGCTCAACGCGGACGGCTCGGTCAAGTCGGTGAAACCGATCCCGCACCACTACGCGCAGACGGCGTCGTCCGCCTCCACGGACGCCCCGTACGCGGCGTACGTGCAGGACCTCAAGGCGCAGAACGTCGCCGCCGCGAGCTCCGCCTCCCCTGCCCTGCCGATCGCCGTCGGCGCCGGTCTGCTGACAGCCGGCACGATGACCACCGTGTTCGCGCTGCGCCGCCGCAGGGCGCGTGCGGGGGCCCCGACGGCGGCCCTGTAGGCGCCGGCCCCCTCCGACGAAACCCGACGGTCCCGGCCAGGTACAGGCCGGGACCGTCTCCCTGTTTCCTCCTACTCGTCGGCGCTCCAGTGCTCGAATGCCGTCAGGTGCCGCTCGGAGGCGGCGAGCAGGTTGGTGTACACCTGGCGGGTGTCCGGGGCGGTGAGTCCGGACAGCGCCTTGTTCAGCGCGGCGATGTCGTCGGTCTCGACCGTGCGGCCCGCCTTCAGGGCTCCGGGCAGGCTGTCCTCTCCTTGCTTCAGGAGCCGGTCGTAGGCGGCCTGGACGCCCGGGTCGGTGAACTCCCCGGCCGGCTTGCCGGCGGTCGGATCGGTGACGTCGTAGCGGTCCAGCAGGGTGCGCACGGCGCTCAGGTGCTGGGTCTCCGCCGCCGCGATCCGCTCGAAGACCCGCACGTCGTAGCGTTCGGCGAACGCCGTGTAGAGGTCGTGCGCGAGCTTCTCCTCCTCGGTCATGCCCGCCAGCGTGGCCTTCTGGACGGTCGTCAGGGTGCCCTGCTCAGTCAGGGCGGCTCCGTTGCAGGTTCCGTCGTGCCGGCGGATGCCGTCCGTGTCTCCGCCGTGGAGGCGTCCCTGGTACTGAGCATTCATCAGCATGCTCCGGGACGTGGTCTGCGCGGCCGCCGGCGTGCCGCCGCCCGTGCCCGCGGTCACCGGGCCGACTGCCAGCACTCCGCCGATGGCAAGGGCGCCCGCGGTGACCGCTGTCGCGATCTTGATGTTGCGCTTCATGGCGAACCTCCTCGGGTCCGCGGGAGCGTTCTTGCGTTCCCGCACCGTCACCGTCGCGCCGGGCCCTGCAGTCGCCGTGCGGTGTGTGTGGAGACGGGATGGAGACAACCGCCGGGCGGGTTGGGCTGTTTGGCCCCTCCCGGGGGCGGGCGCGCGGCGCGTAGACGTGGGACATGGCCGACACGGTGCTCGTCGTCGAGGACGAGAAGGAGATCCGCGAGCTGCTGCGCCGCTACCTGGAGCGCGCGGGATACGGGGTGCTGACGACCGGCTCGGGTGCAGAGGCGGTGCGGCTTCTCGGTGAGCCGGGGATCGATCTGACGCTGCTGGATCTCGGGCTGCCGGACGTGGACGGGGACGAGGTGCTGCGTGAGGCCCGTGAGCGTGGGCGAGTGCCGGTGGTGGTGCTGACCGCGCGTACGACCGTCGAGGACCGCATTCATGGGCTGCGGCTGGGTGCCGACGACTATGTGACCAAGCCGTTCAGCCCGACCGAGGTGGTGCTGCGGGTGGGTGCGGTGCTGCAGCGGGCCCGGGGTACGGCGACGGGGGCGGCGCCGGTTGTGTCGTACGGCGAGGGACGGTTGCGGATCGACGAGGCCCGGCACGAGGCGGTGCTGGACGGCTGTTCTCTCGAGTTGACGCCGACCGAGTGGGGCCTGCTGACCGCGCTGGCGTCGGTACCGGGCCGGGTGTTCTCGCGCTATGAGCTGGTCAACCGGGTGCGCGGCTACGAGTTCGCCGGGTACGAGCGGACGATCGACTCGCATGTGAAGAACCTGCGGCACAAGTTCGGGGGCGCGGGGTCTGAGCTTGTCGAGACGGTGCTGGGTGTCGGCTACCGGCTGGGGTGGGTCCGTGATCCGTGAGCCGCGTGCGCCGCGCTCCAGCGTTCGGCCGTCCGGCGGGCTCGGCCCGCTCGGGCGGCGGCTGTTCGCCGCATTCGCCGTGGTGGCGCTAGCATCCGTGGCCCTGCTGACGGCCGCGGCGCTGATCGGAACCGATCGTGGGCTCAGCAGCGCCCACCACGCCGACCGCCGGCGGACGGCTTCCCAGGTGGCCGCTGCCGCCGCCGACGCCTACCGCACCGCGGGCGGCTGGACCTCGGCCGACCTGTCTGCGGCCCGGTCGCTCGCGTCCGGTGCTGGGGCGGTGCTCACCGTGCGCGATGCGGACGGCGAGGTGGTCTCCGGCAACTCCGGCTCGGGGGCGGAGGACGAGCATGGCATGTCCGGCTGGGGTCGCGGGCATCGCGAGCAGGGCATGGGCTCGGGCCCCGGCGCGAGCGCGGCCGTGGTGGTCGACGGCCATACCGTCGGCACGGTGCACCTGGTCTTCTCGGCCGGCTCCGGATCGGCGGGCCTGTCCGTCGCCTGGGGCTGGGTGGCCGCGGCCGCCGCCGGCGCGCTGGCCATGGCGCTGGCCGTGAGCTCGTTCGTCACCCGGCGCATGACGGCACCCGTCGTCCGGGTCGCGGGGGGCGCCCGGGCGCTGGCCGCCGGGGACCGCGGCGCACGGGCCCGGATCGACGCACCCGGTGAACTGGGCGACCTCGCCCGCGCCTTCGACGCCATGGCCGACGACGTCGGCCACGCCGAACAGGCCCGCCACCGCCTCGCCGCCGACGTCGCCCACGAACTGCGCACACCCCTGGCCTCCCTGCGTGCAGGGCTGGAGGAACTGCACGACGGCTACGCCGACCCGTCGGCCGGGCGCCTGGCGTCCCTGCACGACCAGGCCCTGCGTCTGGGCCGCATCGTCGACGACCTCGGTGAACTCGCCGAGGCCGAGTCGGCCCGGCTGTCACTGCACCTGGCCGAGGTGGATCTGACCGCCCTGGCCGACGCGGCCGTGGCCGAACGGGAGGCCGAGCTGCGCAGCGCCGGGCTGACCGTCCGCGCCGTCCCCGGCCCCGCTCCCCTGCCGGTCCGCGCCGACGCCGACCGGTTGCACCAGGCCCTCGGCAACCTGCTCAGCAACACCGCCCGCCACTGCCGCCCCGGCGACACCGTCACCGTCACCACGTCCGCCACGCCCACCGAAGCGCTCGTCGAGGTGGCCGACACCGGACCGGGCATCCCCGCCGACGAGCTGCCGCACGTCTTCGACCGTCTGTGGCGCGGCGACCGCGCTCGTGCCGGAGGCGGCAGCGGCATCGGCCTCGCCGTGGTCAAGGAGCTGGTCACCGCCCACGGCGGCACGGTCACCGCGGCCTGCGGACCGGGCGGCGGAACACGGATGACCCTCCGGCTGCCCAGGGCAGCGTCACCGGAATCACGGCTCGTGCCCGGCCCCGGCCGCGCGTCGCGAGTTACCTCCCGGGCAAATACCCCCAGGGGTATTTGACGCCCCGCTCCGACCCGCCGTACTCTCGCCAGAGAGATACCCCCGGGGGTAATTGAGGAGGCAAGGAAGTGGCTCTCGAAGTGACACAGGAAGCATTCGCGGCGGCCTGGGCCGACGGTGCACTCGTGGTCGACGTCCGGGAGGCGGACGAGTACGCGGCCGGACACGTGCCCGGCGCCCACCTGATGGCGCTGCGCACCGTGCCCGCCCGCTGCGGCGAACTGCGCGCCGACCGGCCGGTGTTCGTGATCTGCGCCAGCGGCAACCGCAGCCGGACCGCCGCCGACTGGATGAACTCCCGCGGCATCGACGCCTACTCCGTCGTCGGCGGGACCGGCGCCTGGGCCCGCGCCGGACGTCCGATCGCGGCCGGTTCGCACGAGCACGCCGCCTGACACCCCCGTCCGACACCGCCACACCGGCCAGCTGGAAAGGAGCCCTGCCTTGGCCGCCACCCCTTCCCCCTCCGCCGCCCCGATCTCCGGACGCCACCGAGTCGCCGTCATCGGCGGCGGCAGCGCCGGCATCAGCGTCGCCGCCCGCCTGCGCCGTGCCGGCGTCACCGACATCACCCTGATCGAACCGTCCGACACCCACTGGTACCAGCCGCTGTGGACCCTGGTCGGCGGCGGCCAAGCACCCCTGCGCAGCACCCGCCGCCCCGAGAACTCGGTAATACCCGACGGGGTGCGATGGGCCCGCCGGCGCGCCCTGGCCGTCGACCCCGAGGCCCGCACGGTGACCCTGTCCGGCGACGCCGAACTCACCTACGAGCACCTGGTCATGGCACCGAGCCTCCAGCTGGACTGGAACGGCGTGCCGGGCCTCGCCGAGGCCGTCGGGCACGACCGGGTGAGCAGCAACTACGCGCCCGAGTACGCCCCGCGCACCTGGGAACTCATCCGGCGGATGCGCTCGGGCACGGCCGTCTTCACCCACCCGGCCACCCCGCTGAAGTGCGGCGGCGCCCCGCAGAAGATCGCCTACCTGGCCGCCGACCACTGGCGCAAGCAGAGGGTCCTCAACGACATCCGCATCATCCTGGTGATCCCCGACCCGGCGATGTTCAAGGTGCCCGCCTGGTCACAGGTCCTGGAGAAGGTCGCCGCCCGCTACGGCATCGACGTACGGCTGCGCTCCGAGCTGGCCGCCGTCGACGGCGACGCACGCGAGCTCACGGTCACCGACCACGCGCTCGGCACCCAGGAGACCATCGGCTACGACCTCCTGCACGCCGTCCCGCCGCAGAGCGCGCCCGACTGGGTCAAGGCGAGCCCGCTCGCCGACCCGGCCAGCCCGCAGGGCTTCGTCGCGGCTGACAAGCACACCCTCCAACACCCTTCCTACGACAACGTGTTCTCCCTCGGGGACGTGGCGAACCTGCCCACGTCCAAGACCGGTGCCGCGGTGCGCAAGCAGGCCCCGGTCGTGGCCGGCAATCTGCTCGACGTCATGGACGGCCGTTCCCCCTCACACCGTTACGACGGCTACACGTCCTGCCCGCTGGTGACGGCCCGGGACCGGATGCTGCTCGCCGAGTTCGACTACGACCTCAACCCCACCCCGTCGTTCCCGCTGCTGGATCCGTTCAAGGAGCGGCGCACGATGTGGGCGTTCAAGCGGTACGGACTGCCGCCGATCTACTGGCGGGGCATGCTCACCGGCCGCCTCTGACCGGTCGGCCCGGGCATCCCCCGACCCGGGCCGACCACCACCCCTCCGCCCTCCGACATGGGCGGACCAGCGCCTTCTATATACCCCCCGGGGTAAGCCACCTCATCCGACATGGAGGTCACCCGACCATGTTCTTCGCCCAGTACTACCTGGACTGCCTCTCCCAGGCGTCCTACATGATCGCCGACGAGACCACCGGCAAGGCCGCCGTCATCGATCCGCGCCGCGACATCTCCGAGTACCTCACCGACGCCGCCGAGCACGGCTTCACCATCGAGGCCGTCATCAACACCCACTTCCACGCCGACTTCCTCGCCGGGCACCTGGAACTCGCCGACCGCACCGGCGCCTGGATCGGCTACGGGCAGCGCGCCGAGGCCGAATACCCCATCCACAAGCTGGTCGACGGCGAACGCATCACCCTCGGCGACGTCCAGCTGCGGATCCTCGAAACGCCGGGCCACACCCCGGAGTCGATCAGCGTCCTGGTGTACGAGCACGCGAGCGACGCCGTCCCCTACGGTGTCCTCACCGGCGACGCGCTGTTCATCGGCGACGTCGGCCGCCCCGACCTGCTCGCCTCCATCGGCGTGACCGCCGACGAACTCGGCAAGATGCTGTACGACACCATCCAGCACAAGCTGATGGACCTCCCGGACGCGGTCCGGGTCTTCCCCGCCCATGGCGCCGGCTCCGCCTGCGGCAAGAACCTCTCCACCCAGCGCCAGTCCACCATCGGCGAGCAGCGCGCCACCAACTACGCCTGCCGGCCCATGAGCGAGGAGAAGTTCGTGTCGCTGGTGACCGAGGGCCAGCCGTCCGCGCCCGCGTACTTCGTCTACGACGCCATCCTCAACCGCAAGCAGCACGGCCTGTTCGATGCAGCCGCCGCGCCCCGGCCGCTGTCGGTCGAGGAGTTCATGCAGCGGCGGGCGGCCGGCGCCGTCGTGGTCGACGCCCGTTCCCCGCAGGACTTCGCTCCGGGGTATCTGTGCGGCTCGGTCAACGTGCCCGCGGACGGCCGGTTCGCCGAGCAGGCCGGCATGGTCGTCGCTCCCGAACAGGACGTCGTCGTCATCGCACCGCAGGACCGCGAGGAGGAGGTCGTCACCCGGCTGGCCCGGATCGGCTTCGACAAGGTCGGCGGCTACCTTCGTGAGCCCGAGGGCGCCTTCCCGGCCCTGGCCGACGAGATGGATCAGGCCAGCCGGCTCACCGCCGACGAGCTGCGCCGTCTGCTGGACGGCGACGAGCCGCCGCTGGTGCTGGACGTGCGCAACACCGCCGAGCGCGAAGAGGGCCTTATCGAGGGCTCGTGGCACATCCCGCTGGCCGAACTCGCGCGCCGTATCGAGGAGATCCCGGCCGACCGTCCCTTGGTCGTGCACTGCGCCGGCGGCCACCGCTCCTCCATCGCCGCCAGCCTGCTGCGCCACCAGGGCCGTACCGACGTCTCCGACCTGCTCGGCGGCTACGGCGCCTGGCTCGCCCTGCCCTCCCCCACGCGAGGCTTCTCCCCCACCGCGGGGGGACCCCCACCCGCCGACGTCTGATCCACCCCGCTCCGGGCGGCGACCGAAGCACCGGCCGCCGCCCGCTCCCCATCGAGAAAGAACGCTTCATCGACAGCAGGGAACCCCCCGATGACCCTCCATGCCGACAAACCACGCCTCGGCCCCGCCGACCTGCGCGACCTGACCCGATCCGGCGAGGGCCCGCGCCTGCTGGACGTGCGCACGCCCGGCGAGTTCCGCACCGCCCACATCCCCGGCTCCTACAACGTCCCCCTCGACACCCTGCGCGAACACCGCGCCGAACTGCGCCACCACCTCGACGAGGACGTCATACTCATCTGCCGCTCCGGTATCCGTGCCGCCCAGGCCGAACAGGCCCTCGCAGAAGCCGGACTGCCCAACCTGCGCGTCCTCGACGGCGGCGTCATGGCCTGGGAGACCGCCGGCGGCCCGCTCACCCGCGGGCCCGACCGCTGGGACCTGGAGCGCCAGGTCCGGCTCGTCGCCGGAGCTCTCGTCCTGGTGACCGGCGTCGCGGGCGTGTTCGTGCCCGGAGTGCACCTGATCGGCACGGCCGTCGGTGCGGGGCTGGCCGGCGCCGCGCTCACCAACACCTGCGCGATGGGCGTGCTGCTGTCGAAGCTGCCCTACAACCGCGGCCCGCGCACCGACCTCGACACGGTCGTCGCCGCCCTGCGGGGCACGCCATGATCGCCGTCATCATCGCCGCGTCCCTGCTCATCGGTGTCAGCCTCGGCATCCTGGGCGGCGGCGGATCCATCCTGACCGTGCCCATCCTGATCTACCTGGCCGGCATGGAGACCAAGGAAGCCATCGCCACCTCCCTGTTCGTCGTCGGCGTCACCAGCGCCGCCGGCGTCGTCTCCCACGCGCGCGCCGGACGCGTCCGCTGGCGCACCGGGCTGCTGTTCGGCCTGGCAGGCATGACCGGCGCCTACGCGGGCGGCCGACTCGCCGAATTCTTCCCGGGCACCGTCCTGCTGCTCGCGTTCGCCCTCATGATGATCGCCACCGCTGTCGCCATGATCCGCGGTCGTCGGCAGGCACCCAAGAAGGTCCACCACGAACTCCCCGTCCTCCACGTCCTGCTGGACGGCATCGTCGTGGGACTGGTCACCGGACTGGTCGGCGCGGGCGGCGGCTTCCTGGTCGTCCCGGCCCTCGCGCTGCTCGGCGGGCTGCCGATGACCGTGGCCGTCGGCACCTCGCTGCTGGTCATCTCCATGAAGTCCTTCGCCGGCCTGGCCGGATACCTGGCCAGCGTGCACATCAACTGGGGCTTCGCCGCACTCGTCACCGCGACCGCCGTCGTCGGCAGCCTCATCGGCGGCCTGCTCGCCGGGCGCATCCCGCAGGACGCGCTGCGCAAGTCCTTCGGCTGGTTCGTCTCCGTCATGGGCATCTTCGTCCTCAGCCAGCAGACCGGCTCCGATCTGCGCCACACCCTGCTCACCAGCCCCTGGACGTGGGCCTCCGTGGCCGCGACGGCAGGGGTCACGTTCAGCTGGCGCATGCTGGGGCGCTCCGGCCGAACGCCGCAGCGGACGGGCGACACCCCGGCGGTGCCGGATGACGCAACCGAACCTGTGGCCTCGCTCGCCGTCCGCGCCGAGACCGCGCGCGGCAACGGCGTCAGCGCGTCGCCGCAGGACACCTAGGTACGGCACACGCGCCCCGAACCCAGCCCGAGGAGGTGTCCGGTGAACACCACCGAAGTCGTGAACACCGACGACAAGGCAGCGGAGTCGTGGGCCGAGGTGCTCAACCGGCTGCGACGGGCCCAGGGACAACTGGCCGCGGTCATCGCCATGATCGAGGCGGAACGCGACCGCAAGGACGTCGTCATCCAGTTGGCCGCGGTTTCCCACGCCCTGGACCGGGCCGGCTTCAAGATAGTGGCGGGCGGCATTCGCCAGTGCCTCACCGAACAACAACAGGGGCACGTCCCGCCGCTGAGCGAGGCCGAACTGGAGAAGCTGTTCCTGACGCTCGCCTGACCCGGACCCCGTAATCCCATCTCAGGGGGTGCAAGGTGATTTCCCGCGCCGTCGTCACCGACCGGTCCGTCCAGCCCGGCAACCACTGCCCCGACACTCGACCGACCCACCTTCTGACACCGGCAGCGGAGCAACGCGCCCGCCAGGATGTCCAGGAGCGGCTCGCACACCGATTCCCGAACCTCCCGCCCGAGACACTGGCGACGGCAGCGACGGAGGCGTTCGCGTTCTTCGCCGACGCCCGCGTACGGCACTACGTTCCCGTCCTGGCCTTCAAACGTGCCGCGAGGCAGCTGTCCGAACTCATCGCCGCCCTGGGCGACGAGAGGCGGCGAGACGTGAAACCGACCCCGAAGTGCGTCCTGGACCGATCCCGCCCCTGCAACGCCTGCATCGCCCCGGACCCCAGCAGCTGCCCTTACCCCTATCTGCTCGCGGGGGACGACACGATGGACCTGCACGACGACATCGACACGGACGACGATCCCGCGCACGCGGAGAAATGAGGCGCAGGACATGGACGCGGCGAGCTGGGACGAACGCTACCGCGGCAGCGAACTGGTCTGGAAGGCGGAGCCCAACCGCTTCGTCGCCGAGGAGCTGGCCGGTCTGAAGCCGTCCGGACGGGCGGTGGACCTCGCCGCCGGCGAAGGCCGCAACGCGGTCTGGCTCGCCGAACAGGGCTGGGAGGTGGACGCCGTCGACTTCTCCGCCGTGGCCCTGGAGAAGGCCGGGCGGCTGGCCGTCGACCGCGGTGTGCGGCTGCACACCGTCCACGCCGATCTCACCCTCTGGACGCCCGCGGAGGCGACGTATGACCTGGTGTTGATCGCTTATCTGCACCTGCCGTGGCCAGAGATGGCCCAGCTGCTGCCCCGGGCCGCCGCTGCCGTCCGCTCGGGCGGCACCCTGTTGCTCGTCGGCCACGACGCGGCCAACCCCGAGCACGGATACGGCGGCCCGCAGGACCCGCGCGTGCTCTACACCGCCGAGCAGGTCGCCGACCTGTGGCGGCCGTACGTCGACATCCTGCGGGCCGAGACGGCCTCCCGGCCGGTGACCGACGCCGAGGGCAACAGCCACACGGCCCTCGACGCACTCGTCCACGCCGTGCGGAGATGACACCGGTCGGCGCGTCAGGGCGCTCTACCGGGCCTGGTCGCCAGTTACCAGTCAGAGAGCTTCCGCAAAGGCCCGGACGGCCCCGGTCTTCCCCTTTCGCTCCGTGCACGCGATCCGCCGAGTCGCCCGTGTCGCCCGTGTCGCCCGTGTCGCGGAGAACGACGGCATGTGCACGAGGGGAACAACGCGGCCTCCCCGACTGCTGACCCTTATACCCCTCCGGGTATTCAGGTCATCGACGACACCTCTGTCGCGGACAACACCCGCCGGGGACCGTCACCCGACCCGGCGGAGGAGCGTGAGGACAATGGCGACGGCACGACGTGACCGACCTCCGGCGAGCGGGGACAGCTTTGTCGTGACCGCCTGCGGGCGCAGGATCGCCGTGCGATGCATGCGGCTCACGCCCGCGGAGCGGCCCATCAGCCGGGTCACCCTGGACGTGGGCCGCGACCAGGGCGGTGAGCCGGGCGTGTGGACGGCGCTCACCGCCGGCGAGGCACGTGACCTGGCCCGCCTGCTCCTCCTGCACGCCGGCCTGGCCGAGCACGGCACCGAGCCCGTCGGGCCGACGCCTGAGGACTCACCCTCGTACTGACTCGGGCACGCGTTCGGGTTACTCCAGTACGCGCAAGTACTCCCGGTCGCCCAGGAGTTCCAGGCGGCGCCAGAGCACGGGGTTGTCGGACGACTGACTGGCGTGACAAGCGATGGCGCAGCCCTGCCGCTCGCGCGGCACCGGTTCGACGACACGGCATTCGGCGGGGTCCCGCCCGAGGAAGGACGTACCGAACTCGGTGTTCAGCCGTTCCGCCACGTCCCGCGGCAAGGTCCACCCCAGGACGGCGACGCCCGTCCCGTGGGCGGCGAACAGCGCGGCGCTGGTGGCCCGTTGATGGTCCCGGTGCCCGGTGACGCCCCCGTGTCGAACACCAGCAGGTGCGTGGGGCGCTGCTCGTCGATGAGGCGGGTCACCTCCGCGGCGAGCAGCAGCAACGGCATGTCGTCGAGCGCTCCGTCCGGGTGTCCGGTCAGCTCCACGCGTTCGACGCCCAGTTCCCTTGCGGCGCAGGCGAGTTCGGCTACCCGCACGGTGCGCAGGTCGCCGGGCCTGCCATGCAGGGTGGACGCCTCGCCATGGGTGAAGCAGAGCACGGCCGTGGGCACACCCGAGTCGGACAGCAGGGCGAGCAGGCCGCCCAGGCCGAACGATTCGTCGTCGGGGTGGGCGACCACCGCCAGCACGCGCCGTATTGCGTCCGGCAGCCCGCCCCCGGCGCCCGTGCCGGCCATCTCAGGTGTAGATGATCTGCCCGCCGGCCGCGTGCTCGTAGAACTCGCCGACCGTGATGATGCCCTGGACCTGCTCGACCAGGTCGTCCTTGTCGAGTTCGAAGAGGTCGACGGATGCCTTGCAGGCGTAGATGCCCGCGCCGGTGTCGGCGATCATCTCGATGAACTCCGGGATCGGCGGGATGTCGAGCTTGTCCATCTTGCGTTCCATGTAGCGGGTGACCAGGTCCGGGACCCCTGGCATGCCGCCCAGCAGAGTCGGCAGGTGCAGGCCGGGGTTGCCGACGGTGGCCAGCTTGATGTGCTCCCAGTGCTTCTTAGTGATGGCGTCCAGGCCGAAGAAGGTGAAGAACAGGTCGGCCTCGATGCCCTCGGCGCGGGCGCCGTTGGCCATGATCAGGGCGGGGTAGATCCCTTCCAGGGAGCCCTTGGAGACGATGATCGAGACCTTCTCGATCGCGGCGGCACCAGTCATGACGGCTCACGCTCCTCAGATGCAGCCGCGCGGCTTGGGGATACCGGCGATCTTCGCGGCCGTCTTCGCCGGGCCCTTGGGGAAGAGCTGGTAGAGCTCCTTGACGCCGACACCGGATGTCTTGCCGAGGACGCGCACGGTGGGGCCGGTGCCCTTGGCCGCGTACTGCTCACGCATGAAGCGGATGACGACCCAGTGCCGGTCGGTCAGCGTGTCGACGCCGGCCTCCTTGGCGATCTGCTCGGCCATCGGCTCGCTCCAGCACGCGGGGTCGGTGAAGAAGCCCTCGTCGTCGACGGGGACGGCGATGCCGGCGTAGGTGGCGGTGGGCATGACGGTTCTCCTCTCTCGGGTGTCGGCCTCAGGTGCCGGCGTGCGCCTTGCCGTGCTCGGGCATGGCCGAGCCGATGCCGGGCAGGTCCCGGCCGGGCAGCAGGCTGTGCCAGTACAGCCACTCGAAGGCGAGCTTGCCGAGGTGGGCGGCGTGCGACTCCTTGAGCAGCGGCAGACCGACCGGGCCCGGGAAGTGGCCGGGCAGCGGCTCGGTGTCGTAGTTGAAGTCGATCAGCAACGCCTTGTGGAAACCCGTCTCCACGAAGCAGTTGGCGTGCCCGTCGAACGAGGCGTCCAGCGGCTGCCCGGCAAGGAACCGCTCGATGTTGTGCACCAGCACCTCACCCTCGAAGTGGGCCACCGATCCGGCCTTGGAGGCGGGCAGGCCCGCCGCGTCGCCGATGGCGAACACCTCGGGCCGACCGGGGAGTTGGAGGGTGTGCGGGTCGACGGGGACGAAGCCCAGTTCGTCGCCCAGGCCCTCGGAGCGTCCGACGTACTCGGCGCCGCCGTGCAGCGGGACGACGACCGCCAGGTCGAAGGGCACCTCCCGTTCGTCGTACGACACCAGCCGCCGGCGTTCGCCGTCGACCTCGCCGAGCGTGAACTCCGTGACCAGCTCGATACCCTTCTCCTTGAGCAGACCGCCCAGCGCCTTGGCCGCGACGGGCTTGGTGAACGCACCGTCCAGCGGGGTGGCGTAGGTCAGTTCGACCCGGTCCCGGATGCCTCGGTGCTGGAAGTACCAGTCGGCTAGAAATGCGAACTCCAAAGGCGCGACGGGGCACTTGAGGGGCAGGTCGGCGACGTCGATCACCAGGCGGCCGCCCTCGAAGCGTTCCAGCGCTTCGTGCAGGCCCACGGCTCCGGGGAGGTCGTAGAAGGTGAAGACCTTCTCGCGCCAGCCGGTTCCGGTCAGTCCCGCGGTCTCCTCCGGCAGCAGTGTCGCTCCGGTGGCGACCACGAGGAGGTCGTACCGCAGCCGGATGCCACCGGCGAGGTGCACGGTTCGTGCGTCCAGGTCGACCCGCTCGATCCGCGCCTGCTTGTAGTCGACGGCCGCGTCCAGCTGTCGGGGACGGGGGCGGACGAGGTGGTCGGGCCGGGCGAGCCCGAAGGGCACGAACAGCAGGCCGGGCTGGTAGAGGTGGTCGTCGTTCTGGTCGACGACCGTGATCCGGCACTCGCTCTGGTCGTACGTGCGACACAGGCGGTTGGCGGTCATGGTGCCGGCGGTTCCGCCGCCGAGAATCACGATGTGTTTGCCCATGACCCCACTGTCGTGCGTCAGACGACGGTCGGGCATGGGCCGCTGGTCCTCACACGAGTACCCACCCGGGTATGTCTTCGACTGGGCCCACCGGCCCCAGGACCCCATATGTCCGGCATGAACGCCCCGATAAAATACCCATCAGGGTATATCGCCGCACAAGCGGGCACGAGGGCTGAACGGTCCCCGGCGCACCCCGTCGGACCCTCACCCCGCCCCCGCACTCGGCGGTCGACTGGAATTCGGAGCAGTCGACATCAGCGAGAAGGGCTCGGCCATGACCGGCAGCACACCGCAGACCCTCAGCACGAACCGCACCCAGTCCGTGGACGTGCACCGACTGGAGGTCATCCACGTCGAGGGCGACGCCTACAGCGTGGACGTCCGCGAACACCGCCTCCAGGTCGACCAGCCGCTGGAGGCGGGCGGTACCGACACCGCGCCCACTCCCACCGAGCTCTTCGCGGCGTCGCTGGCCGCCTGTGTGGCGTTCTACGCGGGCCGTTACCTCGACCGGCACGGCCTGCCCCGTGCCGGTCTGCGGGTCCGCACCGAGTTCACCATGGCCGCCGATCGCCCGGCGCGTGTCGCCTCCCTGCGCCTTGTGATCGTCCCGCCGCCGGAGCTGCCCGAGCAGCGGCATGCGGCTCTGCTTGCCGTGGCCTCGCACTGCACGGTCCACAACACCCTCCATCAGCCTCCTGAGATCGACATCGAGCTGGAGCCATGAGTACGACCTCGGCTCCGGTCGTGTCGGCACTGCTGGACCGCATCCGCGGCGGCCTGATCGGCGACGACGAGGTGCTGGACGGGCCCTACGGCCCGAAGCGGATCGTCTACGCCGACTACACCGCCTCCGGCCGCTCCCTGGACTTCATCGAGGACTTCGTCCGCGAGCAGGTGCTGCCCTGCTACGGCAACACCCACACCGAGAGCTCCAGCACCGGGTTGCAGACGACCCGGCTGCGCGAGGACGCCCGCCGGATCATCCGCGACGCGGTCGGCGGCACCGAGGACGACCTGGTGATCTTCTGCGGTTCGGGCGCCACCGCGGCGGTGAACAAGCTGGTCGGCATTCTGGAACTGCGCCGCCCCGACAAGCCGCCCGAGGCCGAGCGTCCGGTGGTGTTCGTCGGCCCGTACGAGCACCACTCCAACGAACTGCCCTGGCGGGAGTCGATCGCCGACGTCGCGGTCATCGACGAGGACCCGGACGGCCACATCGACCCGGCCCGGCTCGAAGAGGGACTGCGCCGGTACGCCGACCGCCCGCTGCGCATCGGCAGCTTCTCCGCGGCCTCGAATGTCACCGGCATCCTCACCGACACCGACCGCATCTCAAGCCTGCTCCACACGTACGGCGCCCTGTCCTTCTGGGACTACGCGGCGGCCGGTCCGTACATCCCCATCCGGATGACCGAGACCGCTCCGGGCGCCGGGGACCACAAGGACGCGCTGTTCCTGTCCCCGCACAAGTTCGTCGGCGGGCCGCAGACCCCGGGCGTGCTCGTCGTGCGCCGCGAGCTGGTGCGCAACGCCGTGCCCACCGCGCCCGGCGGCGGCACGGTCGCCTTCGTCGATCCCCTCGGCCACCGCTATCTCGACGACCCGGTGGCCCGCGAGGAGGGCGGCACCCCCGCGATCGTCGAATCCATCCGGGCAGGGCTCGTCTTCACCCTCAAGCAAGCCGTCGGCGCCGACACCATCCAGACCGCGGAGGAGCGGCACTGGCGCCGCGCGCTCGCGGACTGGGACCGCAATCCCGGCATCGAGATCCTCGGCAACCACCACGCCCGCCGCCTGTCCATAGTCTCCTTCCGCATCCACCACGGCGCGCACGCCTACCTGCACCACAACTACGTCGTCGCCCTGCTCAACGACCTGTTCGGCATCCAGGCCCGAGGCGGCTGCTCCTGCGCGGGCCCCTATGGCCACCGCCTGCTGGCCATCGACGCCCCCACCTCCCACGCCCTGCTCGACGAGGTCGTGCACGGCTGTGACGGCATCAAGCCCGGCTGGATCCGCGTCAACTTCAACTACTTCATCAGCAACACCGTCCGCGACTACCTCATCGACGCCGTCGATCTGATCGCCACACACGGTCACCGGCTCCTGCCCGACTACCGCTTCGACGCGCACACCGGACAGTGGCGCCACCACAGCAGCCCCACCGAGCCCCCGCTGCGGCTGACCGACGTGCGCTTCGGCGTCGACGGGCGGATCTCCGCCCCGGCCGTCCGCCACCCCCGGCTGGGCGAGGAGGCGCTGTCCGGTCAACTCGCCCGCGCCCGCGAGGTACTGGCCGCTCGTCCCGACCGGCTCGGCGACGGCCCCACCGGGCTGCCGGCCGACTTCGAGCGCATGCGCTGGTTCCCGCTGCCGCCCACCTGTGTGGAACAAACCCGCTCCGGTACCGGTTGAACCGAGCAGACCAAGATACCCCACCGGGTATACAGGAGCGGAGGGCAACCCCATGCCGACCGTCGAACTGACCAAGGACAACTTCGAGGAGACCGTCACCGGCTCCGAGATCCTGCTGATCGACTTCTGGGCCGCCTGGTGCGGACCGTGCCGGATGTTCGGCCCCGTCTACGAGAAGGCCGCCGAGCGCCACCAGGACATCGTCTTCGGCAAGGTCGACACCGAGGCACAGCCCGAACTCGCCGGCGCCTTCCAGATCTCGTCCATCCCCACCCTGATGGCGGTCCGCGACCGGACCGTCCTGTACTCGCAGCCGGGCGCGCTGCCACCGCAGGCGCTGGAGGAACTCATCGGGAAGATCCGCGCCGTCGACATGGAGGCCGTGCGCCAGAAAGCCGCTGCGGGCTCGGCGGAAGCGAACTGAGGGGCTCAGGCACCCACCGCGCGATTGCGCGGGGTCTTGGGTCGCAAGCGGTCAGCGGCCGCGAAGAGCTGCGAGCGCGGCGTTCAGGTCGGCCGTGTGCGGGCGGTTGTGCGGCAGCTTGCCGAGCACGGCCGCCATGCCGCAGGTGCCGGTCAGGGCGGAGAAGACCAGGCCGCCCGCCATGCCGGCCGAGATCAGCAGGAGGGCCGGATGCACGAGCAGGCCCAGAACCAGGCCGACGAGGACCAGGCTGCCGGCGGTGAACCGCACCTGGCGTTCCATGCTCCAGCCGGCCCGCGTTTCGCAGGCGGCCGGGGTGTGCAGGTCGTGCCCCTCGGCGGCCCAGGCCCCGGTGCCCCCGGCCAGCGTCGCCGTGGTGACGCCCTGCCTGGCCAGCAGCTTGCAGGCGTTCTCCGAGCGCACGCCCGAGGCGCACACGACGAGGACGTCACCGCGCCCGGCGGCGTGCCGTATCTCTGGCAGCGCCCGCCGGACGTGATCCAGGGGGATGTTCAGGGCGCCGGGCAGATGGCCGGAGGCGTACTCGGCGGGCGTGCGCACGTCGATGACGGTCAGCTCGTGCAGCCGCGTGCGGGCCTGGTCCGTGCCGAGGGTGACAGGGGTCGGGAAGTTGGTCATGACAGGTGTGATCCTTAATGGTCGACGCCGCCCCGAACCGGGACGTACAGTACCCCTAGGGGTATTTTTCGAGGAGTGATCGTGGAACTGGAGCTTGAGGGTGCGGACCTGAAGGCCGTGCTGAACCGGCTGCGCCGGGCGCAGGGTCAGATCTCCGGGGTGATCCGGATGATCGAGGAGGGGCGCGACTGCGAGGACGTCGTCACCCAGCTCGCCGCCGCCTCGCGCGCGCTGGACCGGGCCGGTTTCGCGATCATCGCGACGGGCCTGCAGCAGTGCGTGACCGACATGGAGTCCGGACGCAAGAACGGCGAGGACCCCGAGGCGATGCGCGCCCGTCTGGAGAAGCTGTTCCTGTCCCTGGCCTGAGGGCCCTCGCCGCGGCGGCCGTCACAACAGCGCGTCGATCAGCATGAAGGCCGCGACGGCCAGCAGCACCAGAGCGAAGATCCGCTGAAGCGTGGGCCCGGTGACCTTCAGGGCCAGCCGCTTGCCGTCCCAAGCGCCGAGGATCGCCGCCGCGATGAAGGGGCCGACGACCGCCCAGTCCAGGTTCTCGACCGTGCCGGCGCGCATCGACAGTGCGGCCAGCGAGTTGACGGTGATGACCAGCAGGCTGGTGCCCACCGCGTTGCGCATCCGCATGCCCAGCACTCCCACCAGCGCAGGGACGGCGAGAAAGCCACCGCCGACGCCGAGGACACCGGTGACCGCGCCGAGGCCGGCCCCGGCCGCCGCCGCCCGCACCGGCCGCACCGTCACAGCGCCCTCGTCAGCCGGCTGGGAACGCAGCATGCGCACGGCGGCCGCTCCCGCGACCACGGCGAAGGCCGCCGTCAGTGCGGCCGCCGGGACATGGGCGGCGAGTGCGCCGCCCAGCATCGCCGGGCCGATCCCGGCCGCCGCGAACAGCAGCCCGATACGCCAGCGCACATGCCCGTCGCGGGCGTGCGCGGCCATCGCGGTGACCGAGGTGAGCGTGACGATGACCAGGCTCGCGGTCGTCGCCCCGACCGGGCTGAAGCCGAGCAGGTAGATCAGGGCCGGGACGGCCAGCACGCTGCCGCCGCCACCGAGCGCGCCGAGCGCCAGGCCGATGACCGCTCCGGCGGCCAGGGCGAGTATGAGTGCGCTCACGCGACGGTGCCGCTCTGTCCGCGCGCGTCCACCAGCGGCAGCCCCGCCTTGGCCCAGTCCCGCATCCCGCCGACCACGTCGACGGCCTCCGAGCCCCGGGCGACGAGCAGTTCGGCGGCCTGCCGGGAGCGGCTGCCGGAACGGCAGATCACGATCAGGGGCCGCGCCTGCGCGTGGGCGGGCAGCCCCGCCCCGGCGGCCAGCGCCGACAGGGACAGGTGCACGGCCCGTGGCGCGTGCCCTGCCTGCCACTCGTAGGGTTCGCGCACGTCCAGCAGTACGGCGTCACCGCCGCCATCGGGGTTGCCGTGCCCGGTGCGTATGGCCGCCTCCTGCACACTCACGCGCCCCGGGCCGCCCCGGGCCCGTCGGAAGATGCTCATCTCGGTTTCTGGCTCCTGTTCGTCACGTCGTCAGGGAAGATCGGCCGGCCTCTGCGGCGTCCGGCGCCGTCAAGAGGTCCGGAGGGTGAGTCCCGCTTTCTCGGCTGCCTCGAAGGAGTCGTCCACGGCGACGACGTCCCGGCCGGCGGCGTCCAGCAGGGAGGCGGCGATCGCGGCGCGCATGCCGCCCGCGCAGTGCACCCAGACCTCGCCCTCAGGAACCTCGTCGAGGCGGCGGGGCAGGGTGTGGATCGGGATGTGGAGCGAACCCGCGACGAACCCATCCGTACGTTCGGACGCCCGGCGCACGTCGAGGACCACGACGCCGCCCCGCGTGCGCCCCGCGAGATCGGCGAACGTCGCACGGCGGAAGACGGCGGGCGTCTCGCCCGTGCGCACCCAGTCGGCCGGCCCGCCGGTGGCCGCGGCGGCGGGGCGGTCGATACCCACCCGGACCAGCTCACGCTGCGCGGCAGCGAGTCGCTCGGGAGTCTCGGCGAGCAGGGTGACCGGCTTGCCCCAGGGGATCAGCCAGGCCAGATAGGTGGCGAGCTGCCCCTCCGCCTCGAAGTTGAAGGAGCCCGCGAGGTGCCCTTCGGCGAAGGCGACCCGGTTCCGCAGATCGACCACCCACTCCCCCGCCGCGAGACGCGCGGCGATCTCGTCGGCGTCCGCGACGGACGGCGGGGTCAGGTCGACGGGCGCCGGTCCGACGGCATTGGCCGGGCCCATGTGCGTGTAGTAGGCGGGCACGTCGTCCAGGCCGGCGAGCAGGTCGGCGACGAAGGTGTCGACGTCCCGGGTGAGCGCCTCGTTGGACACCTTCTCCTTGCCAATGGTCGTATCACCGCCCTCGGCCTGCGAGGAGGAGCAGAAGCTGCCGAAGCCGTGGGTGGGCAGCACGGCCGTCTCGTCGGGCAGCTCGGCCGCCAGCCGGTGCGCGGAGGCGTGCTGGGCGCGGGCCAGGTGCTCGGTCAGCCGGGGCTCGACCAGGTCGGGGCGGCCGACGGTGCCGATGAGCAGCGAGCCGCCGGTGAACGCCGCGACCGCCGTGCCGCTCTCCTCCAGGACGTAGGAGGTGTGGTGCGGGGTGTGCCCGGGGGTGGCCAGCGCGCGCAGGGTCAGGCCGGCACCGGTGTCGATCTCCGTGCGGTCACCGTCGCGCACCGGTACGCGCCGGAAGGAGACGCGGGCTCCCGCGGGCACGAGGTAGGCGGCGCCCGTGATCCGGGCGAGTTCCAGGCCGCCGGTCACGTAGTCGTTGTGCACATGCGTCTCCACCACGTGGGAGATCCGTACCCCGCGCCGAGCGGCTGCTTCCAGCACCCGGTCGAGGTCGCGCGGCGGGTCGACCGCCACGGCCGTCCGCTCACCGCCCGCCAGGTAGCTCCGATTGCCGAGCCCCGACACCTCGATCGTGTCGACCAAGAACACGAGGTACTCCCTTCAGTGAAGATTTACCCCGGGGGGTATGTATTCGACGGTAGCATGAGTACCCCGGGGGGTATTTTCAAGGGCAGGAAAAGCCCGCGGAAACAACTCCCGAGTACCTCGCACATACGGCCGGACACCCGTCCCGCGCCACGCGAGCCGAAGAGAAAGGCCATCGCCATGCGCTATGACCGCACCGTGCACCTCGACACCGACTTCGCCACCGCCGCGGAGCGTGTCCGCGACGCCCTCGCCACCCAGGGCTTCGGCATCCTCACCGAGATCGACGTCACCGCCACCCTCAAGGCCAAGCTCGACCACGACATGGAGGACTACCTGATCCTCGGCGCCTGCAACCCGCCGCTGGCCCACCGCGCCCTGGAGACCGACCGCTCCATCGGCCTGCTGCTGCCCTGCAACGTCGTCGTCCGTCGCGACGGCGACCGCACCGCCGTACAGGCCCTCGACCCGAACACCATGGTCGCCCTCACCGAAATCGACGCCCTGCGCCCCGTGGCCGAGGAGGCCACCCGCCGCCTCGACGCCGCCCTCGCCTCACTCACCACACCTGGCGCGAAGAGCTGAGCAGGGGCGCCGCCCTCACGGAAACCGCGGCGCGGGCAAGAGCGGTCCCAGGGCGAAAACCTCCCCTGGTTCTGTGGGGCTGCATATACGGGTTCTCCACCGCACCCGCCTCGGGGACCCCGGTCGGCCGACGGCGTCCGGCGGAGGATGTCGAAACCCCGGACGCCGCTCCTGACGGTCAGGTCACCCCACTTTCAGACGTTCCTCACCCGATGCGTCCCCGCGCGTGGGGACGTACGACTGCGCAGCCTGGGGCTCCCGCTCGACGGCCATGAGGACGACCTCGCCCCCGGTCCCCTCCTCGGCGCACTCGGCCAGCCGCGTGGACAGCCGGCCCAGGCACGCATCCGGCGCCAGAGTTGCCAGGCCGTCCGCCTGAGCTCGGAGCACGTCCACCAGCGGGTGCCCGTCCCCGCCCTCCCGATCCCGCTCCAGCGGCGCGTTCATGTGCAGCAGCAACCGTCGCCCCGCGGTGAGCCGCACCGCCGTCGTATAGATCGGCATGTCCGCTCGGTGCGAGGTGAATCGGCCCAGCGCCGGCAGCGGGGCCAGGACATTCAGCGGCTGGACCTTGTCCTTGGCCATGAGGAGAGGCGACGCCTGCCCACAACAAATCACCTCGGCGGCGGTGTCGGACGCGAGGGAGACCAGCAGGGCACTGACACCCCTGTCGGACCCCTCCCGCTCAGCGCTCACGGCCGCGTCCAGTCGCCGGGCGGCTTCAGCAAGGCTCGACTCCTCCTCGGCGGTTTTCGCCCAGTGGTGAAGCAAGTGCGCGGCGGTCTCCTCCGGGTGTGCGTCTCCGTGCGGGGACGCGGCGACGAGCAGCCGGGGGCCGAACCGGGTGGGTCTCAGGTCGTAGGACACCCTGCGCAGGCGGTCCTGCCCGGGAGCGGGAACGACGCGTGCCTCCACGCGCACATCGCCGACCCGGGAGGACCAGGTCCGCAGCGGGTCCGGCTGTGCCGGGGCGATCGCGGGTGCGCTTTCGGAGCTGACCGGTCGTTCGGTGTCCTGTCTGCGCCGTTCGATGCGCCGCATGGCAAGGGTGACCAACGTGATGTTGACCAGCGTTCCAACGACCACGAACGGCCGGTCCCGCCACTCCAGCGAACCGAGTGCCAGCGCACCGCCGACGGCCACGCCGCCTGCGAACAGCGGCAGGCGACGGTGGGGTGGCAGGCACAGCCCGAGGGCCGGGGCGACGGCAAGCAAGGTCATGATCCCCCGGTGGCTTCCGCGGAAGGCCACGTCGCATCCGGCGACGGCGAGAACCAGTAGCAAGGTCGCAGCCCCCACCGCAATGTGGGCCCTGGGAGCGGAGAGTCGAGTGAGCACCGCACCCCACCTTCTCCGACAGCGTTCGCCTCCCGCACAGCGTAGCCGCGAGCGGACACTCCGTCAGGGCAGGAGCCACAAATGGGGCGTTGCGCTTGGAGCGCGGTGCCGCCCAGCCCACTGCACTCTCCGGTGCAGGGTCTCTACTACCCGCACGCCCGCCGGGATGGTGCATCAAGCGTCGCCGGGCCCGCCTTGCCGGCGTGCGGCAAACGGCGATGAGGACTTGACGGCAGCGCTTGGCGAGCAGGTCCGTCCGTGGCCTTTCACGGTGTCTCGGCGCCGCCTGTCGGCTCACCGAGGTGTTCGGCGAGCTGGAACAGGGCGGGCAGCGCGTTCGCGATGGCGGCGCGGGCCTCGTCGTCGAGGGCCGCGAGGGCGGCGTCCATCCGGTGTTCGTGGGCGGCGGTCCAGGCGGCGAGCTGATCGCGGCCGGCGTCGGTGAGGGTGACGACGGAGGCGCGGCGGTCGGCGGGGTCGACGTCACGGGCCACCAGCCCGGCGTTGATCATCTGGCCGATCAGGCCGCTGACCGTACTCGGGGCCAGCCGACGGCGGGCGGCGAGGTCGCTGATCCGGGTGGGAGAGTGCTGGCCGAGTACCTGAAGCAGCTCGACCTGGGCCATGGGCAGGGTCTCCCACGGATAGTCGGTACGGATCGAGGAGCGCAGCGCGCGACGCAGCCGGGTGATGGCCTCGGCGAGCAGGGCGGCGTCCGGCGCCTCGCCGGTGGGTCGCGGCAGGGAGACCTCGGAGCGGGGCTGCGCAGACATGGAGCAAGGGTAGCCGCGCCACGCACCGGTCCGACCGCGCGCTCGTCGGGCGAGTGCCCGCCGACCCGGTCGACATCCGATTCCGAAAGCTTCGGTGTCCGATGTATTGTCGGCCGGGTCGTTCCGGCCCGCGGGCCGGATCCCGTGCACGTGAGAACGGTCGATCCGATGAACCTGGCGTACCTCCCCAGCCCCTCCCAGGGCGTGTGGCACCTCGGGCCGCTGCCGATCCGCGCGTACGCGCTGTGCATCCTGGCCGGCGTCTTCACCGCCGTATGGCTGACCGGACGCCGTTGGGAGGCCCGGGGCGGACGGCGTGAGGACATCGCCGACATCGCGATCTGGGCGGTGCCGTTCGGTATTCTCGGCGGCCGCCTCTACCACGTGATCACCGACCCCGAGCTGTACTTCGCCGCCGGCAAGCAGCCCCTGCACGCCCTGTTCATCTGGGACGGCGGCCTGGGCATTCCCGGCGCGGTGGCCCTCGGCGCGGTCGGCGCCTGGCTGGGCTGCCGCCGCCGCGGCATCAGGCTGGCCGACTTCGCCGACGCCGTCGCGCCGGGACTGGTGCTCGCGCAGGCGATCGGCCGCTGGGGCAACTACTTCAACCAGGAGCTGTACGGCAGCCCCACCCATCTGCCCTGGGCGCTGTACATCGACCCGGCCAACCGCCCCGCCGACAGCCCCACCGTCGCCCTGTACCACCCGACCTTCCTGTACGAGTCCCTGTGGGACCTCGGTGTCATGGCGCTGCTGCTCTGGCTGGACGCCCGCCACCACCAACGCCTGCGCCGCGGACGACTGTTCGCCAGCTACGTCCTCGCCTACACCACCGGCCGGGCCTGGATCGAGGCCCTGCGCATCGACCACGCCAACCACTTCCTCGGCCTGCGCCTGAACGACTACGTCTCTCTCGTCCTGTTCACCGGCGCGCTGGCGTACCTGATCACCACTCGGCACCCACGCCCGGGCGACGACGCCCCGTACCCCGGCGCGAAGAACGGAGAGGAAGCACGGGCATCTGTTTCGGCCGGCGCTTCCGGCCGGGAGGGGGCGTGACAGCGGCTCCCGACACCGAATCCTCGCAAGTTGCTGCCGCCCCAACCTCGCGGATCCGTCACCTCGGCCCGCTGCTCCCTGCCAGGCTGCGCCCCCTGCACCGGCCCCGGCTGTGGGCGGAGCTGCTCTGCACCGTCCTGCTCTACTGGACCTACACACTCACCCGCAACGCCGTCCCCGCCCACCGCGCCGCCGCACTGCACCGCGCGCACGCCATCTGGCACGCCGAGCGGCTCCTGCACGTAGACATCGAACTCACCGTCAACCACGCGGCCGACCGGATCGGCTGGCTGATCGTGGGGATGAACTACTACTACGCCACCCTGCACTTCATCGTCACCATCGGCGTCCTGATCTGGTTGTACGTCCGCCATCCCGCCCGCTACCGCCCGGTGCGCACGGCCCTGTATACGGCCACGCTCCTCGCGTTGGTCGGCTTCGCGTTCTGCGCCACGGCCCCGCCCCGCTTCCTGGCCGGGCAGGGCTTCATCGACACCGTGGTCACCCACCACACCTGGGGCTCCTGGGCCTCCGGCGACGTGGCGTCGCTGTCCAACCAGTACGCCGCCATGCCCTCGGTGCACATCGTCTGGTCCGCCTGGTCCGGCCTGACCCTGGCCTTCCTGGCCCGCCGCACCTGGGTACGCGTGCTGGGCGCCTGCTACCCGGTCGCGACCTTCACCGTCATCCTGGCCACCGCCAACCACTTCGTCGCGGACGCCGCCGCCGGCGCCGTCACTCTCGCGGCCGGCTTCCTCATCCAGCGGCTGCTCACCGGCCGCCCGGCCTATCCCGCGCCGCGGCGGAACGCCCTGACGGTCAGCCAGCCCTGACGCAGCGCCAGCACCGCCCACACCCCGGCCAGCCCGGCCAGCCAGCGCACCTGCAACACCACCGCGCCCGCCACGGACACACCGGTGACCATCACGTCCAGGCCCGCCATCCAGGCATCGCGCACCCACCCGCCACCGCCCCGGATCACCCGAGCAGTCCTCGGGCCGCCCATCACGCCTCCCGCTCCGCATCCCTGCTCCCTCGGGGGCTCAGCCAGGCCGAAGCGACCGCAACGGCCGAAGCGGCCACCAGCACAGCGGCAGCCCACCGGGCACCCGCCTGGATTCCGCCCCCGGCAAAAAGGCGCAGGGCGAGGGTGACCAGGGCGACGCCCAGTGCGGTGCCCAGGCCACGGGTCATGTTGACCAGACCGCCTCCCGTCCCGGAGGAGCGGGCGGGGATCGCCCCCATGATCATGGTGTTGTTGGCCGGCGTGAAGGTTCCCAGCCCCAGGCCGGTGAGCGCCAGCACCGGCACGAGCCAGGCCACGGTCAGCGGAACGAAGAGCAGCGCGGCGGTGGCAAGGGTGAACACGGCGGTTCCCGACAGGCACCGCCCGCGGTCGCTCAAAGATCGTGGCAGCAGCCGGTCCCCGCCCGTCGCGGCCAGCGCGAACCCGGCGGGCAACGCGGTCAGCACCGCACCCGCGGTCAGCTCGGAGGACCCCCGGGCGGTCAGAACCACCGGGACCAGCACCAGCGGGCCGAACAGCACCACATACCCGCTCAGCGCCCCGACCAGCCCGGACGCGACCGCGCGCACCCGCAGCAGGTCCAGGTCCAGCAACGGCGCGGCTGCCCGCTGCTGCCGCCGCATGAACCTCCACCCCGCCGCGACCGACACGCCGACAGGGGCACGCCCCACCCGGGCACCGCCAGCCCGGAGGCCGCCGACACGCCCAGCAGGGCGCTCATGGTCGCCACCAGCAGAAGAACGAGCCCGGCCCAGTCGAACCGTGCCACCTTCGTGCGGGCCCGGGTGCGCGGCAGCAGATAGTGACCGCCGACCAGCGCGATCAGCCCGACCGGCACGTTCACCCCGAAGACCCAGCGCCAGCCCAGGGTCGACACCAACGCCCCGCCCACCGTCGGGCCCAGTGCCAGCCCGAGAGCCTGCGCCGCGGCCTGCACGCCGAGTGCGCTGCGCATCCGCTCCCGGGGCGCACTCGTGGTCACCAGCGCCACGCTGTTGGCCTGCATCAAGGCGGCCCCGGCCGCCTGCACCACCCGGAAGACCACCAGCGCCGCGAGAGATGGGGCGAGCCCGCAGGCCGCGGAGGCCAGGGTGAACACGGCGAAGCCGTACAGGTACAGCAGCTTGCGGCCGTAGGCGTCCGCCAGCCGCCCGGCCGGCACCAGCAGCGCCACCAAAGTGAGCAGATACGCCAGCGACACCCACTCCACCGCCGCCAGCGAGGCATGGAACTCCGCATGCAGGCTGCCGTAGGTCAGCGTGACGACGCTGGCGTCCAGCTGGCCCATGAAGGCGCCGAAGCACACCGCGCCCACGGCCAGCCACCAGGCGTTCGGCCACGACCGTATGGCCTCCGGGCGAGCCCGCTCCTGCACGAGCGCGGCGGGCCACCGCCTCCTGGGGCGGCGGGGAGTCACTTGCGTGACCATGACCCACACATTACAACTGTCACCGAACTATTCTGCTACCGTCTCATCCTGGGGCCCGCGACCGCGCCGCCCATGCCGCAATCAGGGCGGCAGAGGTGTGTCCAAGGTGCTGTCGCGGGCCCCGCCCGAGAAGCCCCGTAGCCCCAGCGTCAGGGGAAGCCATGCTGATCGAACCGGACGAAGACGTCGCCCTACGCCACGTCACCGACCATCTCAAGAGCTCATACCGCGACAGCCGCGCACCCGCCGAGGTCGAGGCCGCGGTCGCCACGGCCTACGCCTCCTTCGACGACCTGCCCATCCGCACCTATGTCCCCGTCCTCGTGGAACGCCAGGCACGCCGCATCCTGAGCGAGCTCTCCGACTGAACGCCGGCGTCGGCCGAAGCCCTGACAGTTGGACTGCGCCGCGCCTAGGGTGCGCTCATGCGGGCCGGTCAACGAGGGCGATCCCGGGCAGCGCCTCCTCTACCTCGGCAAGGCCAAGCGACTGCGGACCCGCATTGTCTCCAACCGCCTGAGGCACTCCGGCCGCTCCACCCTCCGCTGCACGCTGGCCAGGCTGCTGATGCCCATCGAGGGCTATCGCACCACCTGGACCGACCGCGTCGTCCTCGCCCCCGAGGACGAGCAACGCCTCACCAACTGGATGCACGGACACCTCGGCCTCACCTGGAGCGAACTCCCCGACCCCGCCCCAGTGGAGAAAGCACTCATCTCCCGGCTGTACCCACCCCTCAACGTCGACGGCACCGAGCACACCACCACCCGAGAACGCGTCAAACAGGCACGGGCCACCTACTACACCAGCGCCGGACCCCGCCCGGACAAGTAGCCCGCCACCCGACAAGAGTCGGACTCGCCCGAACCGGCCATCAGTCCAGGCATGCCGTTCTCTCCGCCCGCTCTCAACGCAGCGGAAGCACCAGGCAAGCGGCTCTGGAAGATGAAGTCACTGACGCTTCCGGAAGGCAACCGCGTCCGGGTTGTCGGTGAGCCACCGCTGGCACACGTTCCAGTGATTGCCCGTGCCTCCGGCGTCATCGAACGTCACGACGGCCACGACCGGCCCACTGCAGTTCGGGCTCGGCACGGTATGCATACTGCACCTGCGACCGCCATCCGGCGACACCTCGTCGATGGCTGTGATGACGGACTTCATGGCGGGAGCCTACGGCGTTGCCGCACACGCCGTAGGCAACGCCAACACAGGACTCGTCAGCCCAATCAGGGCGCCAAACCCCGGCCACCCCCGACTACAGAGGGAATCCGCCCGAGATCGCCGTCAGCACCCCGCTCACCGGAGCCCTCCGGGCTGGTCCTTGGCCCACCACAGGAACGCGGCGGCGTGCTGCTGGTTGGCGAAGCCGTCACCGACCAGGGCGTGCAGAAGGTCGTTGCTCCACAGGATGAGCCGACCGAGGGTCCAGTTCACCGACTCGGGCGCCGGCAGCTCCAGCCCGTAGACCAGCCGCGCGATCTCGCGCTTGCCGCCCGCTTCCGTCGTGTACTTGAGGATCGACAGGAAGCAATCAGGCTGCACCACGCAGAGCACCCTCGTGAGCAGAGCTTCCTTGAACCCGGTCATGGCGAACGGCATCACACCCGTCAGAAGGTGCCGGAGCCGGTCCGCGAGCGGCATGTCGTCAGACCCGTACAGAAGATATTCGACGGTCTCACGGGTCGACTCCCCTGCCGCCGCGTCACCCATTGCGTTCCAGGCGGAGTTGAAGGTGGCCTGGTTGCCAGGGTGGGCACCGATGTTGGAGTTGGCGAAGTCCTTGAGCACCCTGGGGCTACATGTCCGCAGCCCGTCCCGGGAGAAGACCTTCTGGTACTTCGCCCAGTAAGCCGCGACCTCGGGCTCAAAATCGGGCTTGGTCATGGCACGTCCCGGCACCGCAAGCCCAAGAGCCGCAACGCCGCGCAGTCGCTGGTCATCATGGGTGCGATGTCGATCAGCATGTTCGCCGGCATCACCGTCCTGGCCCTGCTCTACCACGTCCATGTCGCCGACAACCCCACCGAACTGGGCCTGCCCGCCGACGCGTCCACGCCGACCGCGCTCGCGCAGATCGCCAAGGCGTCCTTCGGCGACGTGACGTTCCTCTTCTACTACGTGCAGGCGTTCACCGCGGGCATCCTCATCCTGACCGCCAACACGGCCTTCAACGGCTTCCCGCTGTTGTCCTCGCTGCTGGCCCAGCACCGCTTCCTGCCCCGCCAACTGCACAACCGCGGCGACCGGCTGGTGTTCTCCAACGGCATCATGCTTCTCGCGCTGGCCGCTATCGGGCTGATCATCGCGTTCGACGCGGACGTCTCCTCGATCATCCAGCTCTACATCGTGGGAGTCTTCGTCTCCTTCACCCTCTCCCAGGCGGGCATGGTCCGGCACTGGACCAAGGAGCTGACCCACACCACCGACCCGCCGGCGCGGCGCCGCATCCGCCGCTCACAGGCCATCAACGCCACCGGAGCGTTCTTCACCGGCATCGTGCTGATCATCGTGCTCGCCACGAAGTTCCTGCACGGCGCCTGGATCGTCACCATTGCCATGCCGCTGCTGTTCGTCGTGCCGTAGGGGATCCATCAAGGAAGCCCAGGCCCCTCGCCAAGTCGGGCGCCGCGTGCGCTCCTGTGGAAGGTGAAACACCTCCTGGGCGTAGGCGGTTGGGGAGAGGATTGGTCATGGTGGAGTGGCGCCCGCTGCGCAGCGCCGTCAGGCCGGTGCCCGAGCCGGTGGCGACCCCGTTCGTCTGGGCGGCGGCCTTCGTCGGCTCGTTCCTCCTCGTCGCGGTACTCAGTGCCGTCGGCGCACTGGCAAGCTCCGCGATCGGTCTCTCCGCCCTGTGCGCGCTGGCGGTGCTGCTGGGCCTGCCCGCCCGCTTCCGCGCGGCCCCCGGCATCGCCATCGTCTGCTGGTTGTTCCTCAACGGCTACGTCATCGCCCCGCGCGGTGAGCTCGCCTGGCAGGGGCCTCTCGACGCTGCCCGGCTCGTTCTGCTCCTCACCGCCGCTGTCCTCGGGACGCTGATCGCGCGGATCGCCAATGCCGTCGGAGCCCATCACCGCGCCACACCGGGCCAGGGGCCACAATAGGAAGGACAGGGCCGCTGCTTTCCGGCTGCCTCGGAACTCCGTGACAACTGCCGCGCGACGGCTGGTCAGCGCACGGCATCCGGGTGACGCTGGCTTGCAGGACGACCAACAGCGAAACAGGAGCCGACGTGCGGGCACGTGACCTGGCAGTGGAGTACGAGACCGTCGGCGCCGGCACCGACGCCATGGCAGCAGCCCGGCTGATGGCCGAGCACCGGCTTCCCGCCCTGCTCGTGGTGGACGGCGACGGCACACCGAAAGCAATCCTGCCCGCCTCCCAGATGATCAAGATCCTGGTGCCGGCGTACGTGATCGAGGACCCGATGCTGGCCGCAGTGGTCGACGAGCGGCACGCCGACCGGCTGTGCCAGGCGCTCAAGGGTCGCACCGTACGCGACTGCCTGTCGAAGACCACGCCCGCGCCACCGCTCGCCGCACCGGATGACACCGCACTGGAGGTGGCGGCGCAGATGGCCCAGGCCCGCAGCCCGTTGGTCGCGGTCGTGGACAAGGACAATAACGGTCTGCGGCTACTCGGAGTGATCACCGCCTCCCACCTGCTGGAGCGGCTGCTCATCGCCGCGTCATGAGCCGCCGGGGCCGTCCCCGTCGTAGATGTCCAGCACCCGGCCCAGTCCCAGCTGCTGGAGAGTGGCGCGCGCCCGAGGTCCGACATGAGTGGCGATCACCTGTGTTCCCTGTGCCCTCGCCGCGCGCAGCGCCATGAAGAACACCGCACCACCGTCACTGCTGAAATACGACACCCGCCCGAGGTCGACCTCAAGTACACCGGGCCGCGAGCCGAGAACGCCCTGCACGCTCTTCCCGATGCGCCCGGCGTTCTGTGCGGTGATCTCACCCGAGAGTCGGACAACGACCTGTTCCCGGCCAGTTCCGGCACCGCGTTCACGGCGCCGAAACGGATGGAGCAGACGATTGTCCGCCCCCAGTAGTCCGCGGTGCTCGCGCGGCTTCCGGGTGAGGGGGGAATCTGGCATCCGGGGCTCCAGGGCAGGGGCGGTCGCTTGCCGACCAGGCTTCCCGGCGCACCTGATCCCAGGCTAGGTCCAACCGACTCCGACCGCCGCCCGGTCGTCCATGGTTGCCGGAATCCGGCAACGTCCCGGCCCCTCACGATGGGTGTGGACGATCTATCAAAGACGCGTCAAGAACGGGTAAGGTTCCCGTTGGTGTGCCGGGAAGCCTGGTCGGCGAGCAGGGGATCAATCTCTCTCCCGATCGGAGGCTTTCGCCATGGTGCTCGTTGCGGTGTTCGGCGTCGCGTTGCTGGTGGCGGTCCTGCTGTCGGGCCTGGCGGCGCGGACAGTGCTCTCCACCTCCTTTCTCTTCCTGGTCGGCGGCGCGCTGGTCAGTGACGGTTTCCTCGGCCTCATCCACATCACGCCGGACAGCGAGATCGTGACCGTGACGGCCGATCTGGCCCTGTTCGCCGTCCTGTTCACCGACGGACAGCACGTCTCCTTCGCCAAACTGCGGGCGAACTGGCGCAACCCGGCCCGCGCGCTGGGCCTGGGCATGCCCCTCGCGTTTGTGTTCATGGCGCTGGTCACGCACTTCCTGGTCGGCCTGGACTGGACGACGTCGTTCCTGGTGGGCGCCGTACTGGCGCCCACCGACCCGGTGTTCGCCTCCGCGATCGTGGGCCGCAAGGAGGTCCCCGCCAAGCTGCGCGAGCTGCTGAACGTGGAAAGCGGCATCAACGACGGCCTGGCACTGCCGGTGGTGCTCGTCCTGATCGCCGCGGCCGGGCCCGCCGCCGGCCACGCCGACGAGGCATCGATCGGGAAGATCGCCCTGGAACTGGCGCTCGGGCTGGCCTTCGGCGTCCTGCTGCCGCTCGTCGTCAACGCACTCGTCCGCTTCCGCCTGTTGGGCGCGGAGCCGAAACTGCAGCCCCTGCTGCCGCTGGCCACGGGCATCATCCTGTACGGGCTGTGCCACCTCACCCACGCCAACCCCTACCTGGCCGCCTTCTCCGCGGGCGCGGTGCTCGCCGCCACCGCGCCGGAGGCGAAGGAGGCGTTCGAGCTGCTGGGCGAGGCACTCGCCGAGCTGGCCAAGTTCGCCGCGCTGCTGGTGTTCGGCGCCCTGCTGACCCCGCACCTGTTCGCCGACCTCTCGCTGGGCGGCTACGTCGCCGTCGTGCTGGCGATCGTGCTGATCCGCCCCGCGTCGCTGCTGCTCTCCCTGATCGGTACGCGCTTCGACCGCCGGGAGAAGCTGACCGCGGCCTGGTTCGGGCCGAAGGGCTTCGCCTCCGTGGTGTACGGGCTGCTGGTGCTGCAGTCCGGCATCCCGCAGGCCGAGGAGGCGTACACGCTGATCGCCGTGTGCATCGCGTTCTCGATCGTCGCGCACTCCAGCACGGACGTCCCCATCGCCCGGATGTTCGACGTCGAGGACCTGGTCGGCATCCCCGACGACGAGGACGACACTCCCCCGGCCGCAGAACGCCTGAGCGAAGGAAACGACCATGCGCTCACGTGAGTTGGCCAGACCCTGCCCCACGGCGCCGGCCGATGACGCTGATGAAGCTGCCCGGCTCGTCGTCCGTGAGCACTTGCCGGCGCCGCGGGTCCCGCGTGAGGACCAGCACCCGTACGCAATCGTGCCGGGCACCCGCGTCGTCCAGGCGCTGGTGCCCGCTTCCGTGCGGGAGGATCCGCTCCTCTCGGCCGTGATCGACGACCGGCTCGACACCGAGGTACGAGAGGAGATGGCCGGGCAGTCGGCGGCGGCCTGGCTTCCCCGGCGGCACCTCACCGCCACTGTGGTCGGGCCGGCCGCATGGCCCATGCAGATCGTGGCCCTCATGACGCGCAAGGACGCCCCGATCGGCGCGGTGGTCGAGCACGACGGAGCCCAGCCCACCCTGATCGGCGCGGTCACCACTGACACCCTGATCGAGTACGTCATCGGAGGACCGTGAACGACTGGCACAGCTGGGCGGCGATCGTCGTCTTCGTCGGCGCCTATGCCCTCATCATCAGCGAGAAGATCCATCGCGTCGCTGTCGCTCTCGGCGGCGCGGGCCTGATGCTCGCAATCGGCGCGACCGACGATGTCTCGGCGTTCTACTCCGAGGACTCCGGCATCGACTGGAACGTCATCTTCCTGCTGATGGGCATGATGATGATCGTCGGCGTGCTGAAAAAGACCGGCATGTTCGAGTACCTGGCGATCTGGGCCGTCAAGCGCGCCCGCGCCAAGCCTTTCCGGGTGATGGCCATGCTCGTTGTCATCACCGCCGTCGCCTCCGCACTGCTCGACAACGTCACCACGGTGCTACTGATCGCCCCGGTCACCCTGCTGGTCTGCGAGCGCCTCGCACTACCCGCAGCCCCCTTCCTCATCGCCGAAGTGATGGCCTCCAACGTCGGCGGCACGGCGACCCTGGTCGGCGACCCGCCCAACATCATCATCGCCAGCCGGGCAGGCCTGACCTTCAACGACTTCCTGGTCCACCTCGCCCCTCTCATCGCCCTGCTGCTGGTGGTACTCGTCGCCCTTTGCCGGGTGATGTTCCGCAAGACCTTCGTCTACGACGGCGACCGCGCCGCCGAGATCATGGCCCTGGAAGAGCGCGAAGCCATCAAGGACCCACGGCTGCTCATCCAGGGCCTGATCGTGCTGGCCCTGGTGGTCGCAGGTTTCGTCCTGCACCCGGTGCTGCACTACGAGCCGAGCATCGTGGCCCTGCTCGGCGCCGGACTCCTCATCGCCATCTCGACAGCCGACACAAGCGAGGTCCTCTCGGAGGTGGAGTGGCCCACCCTCGCCTTCTTCGCCGGCCTGTTCATCATGATCGGCGGCCTCATCGACACCAGTGTCGTCAGCGAGGTCTCCCAGAAGCTGGCGGATGCGATCGGCGGCAACGAACTGGGCGGGTCCATGACCCTGCTCGGCGGCTCCGCCGTCCTTTCCGGCATCGTCGACAACATCCCGTACGTCGCCACCATGGCGCCCATCACCAGCGACCTGGTGAAGGACATGGGCGGGGCAAGTGACCACGTCCTGTGGTGGGCCCTGGCCCTGGGCGCCGACCTCGGCGGCAACGCCACCGCCATCGGCGCCTCCGCCAACGTCGTCGTCCTGGGCATCGCCGAACGCAACCGACAGCCCATCTCCTTCTGGCAGTTCACCAAGTACGGACTGGTGGTCACCGCGGTGACCGTGTCCATCTCCCTGCTCTACGTGTGGCTGCGTTACTTCGCCCTCGCCTGACCCAATCCGAACCGAACAGCAACGGAGGAAGTGCCCATAGACCCGTCGCTGATGGCACGCGGGGTCCGCACCATCCGGGACGCCTGGTAAACCATGACCGATTCATCACACGCATCCGGGAGAGACATGCGCACCACCGTCGCGAAGGCCGCCACCACCATGGCGCTGCTCGCCACGCTCGCCGCCTGCAGCACCGACGGCACGGCCGAGCAGGCCACCGAGCCCACACCCGCCACGCCCCGGCCCACCGCCACTTCCGACACCTCCGAGGACCAGGGCGGCGCCGTGGGCGGCATGGCCGACTTCATCGGCGGAAACCTCCAGGGCGCCAGGCAGCAGATCGCCGGTGCCGCTCGCATCACCGCCACCGACCTCAGCGGCCAGCGCCGTGCGGTGCGTGATGAGTCCGAGTGGAAGATCTGCACTCAGCGGCCGGCTCCCGGCTACCCGGTCAACGACCAGTCCATCACCTTCGGCGTGGTCAAGACCGACGAGGGCTGCTGACGTACCGGCGTCTCTAGGCGGGCGCAGCGGAAGAACTGCCGCTGCACGGTCAGCCGCCGTTTGCGGCCCTACGGCAGGGCGGTCAGGAAGACTTCGACGTCGTGCACGTCCGCCAGGGCCCAGTCGTGGAGGCTTGCGGCCCGGGGGCGTACCGGTGCCGCTCGCTTCGTGGCGACGCGCTCCGGCGGCTAGCATCGACGGGGTCTGAGGAAGCGAGGCACCATGCTCGACGACGCGAAGTTCCGGACGTTGCACGATGGGTTCGCAGGCGAGCTGATCGGACTCGACGACGAGCGGTACGAGTCCGCGCGGCGGGTGTGGAACGGGATGGTGGACCGTCGGCCCGCGCTGATCGCGCGGTGCGCCGGTGAGGACGACGTCGTCGCGGCGCTTCGGTTCGCGCGGGAGAGTGGAATGCCCGTCGCGGTTCGGGGCGGCGGCCACAACGTCACCGGCAACGCGGTGTGTGACGCGGGCGTCGTGATCGACCTCAGTGGTCTGAAGGCGATCGCCGTCGATCCGGACCGGGCTCGCGCGACCGTGCAGCCCGGGGTGCTGCTCGGCGAACTCGACCGCGCGACCCAGGTGTTCGGGCTCGCGACGCCGACCGGGAACGTCTCGATGACGGGAGTCGCGGGGCTGACGCTCGGCGGCGGCCTGGGGTGGATCGCGCGCAAGCACGGCCCCGCCTGCGACAACCTCATGTCGGCCAGGGTCGTGACCGCTGACGGCACACGGGTGACCGCCGGCTGACGAGAACCCCGAGCTGCTGTGGGGCCTGCGCGGCGGTGGCGGCAACTTCGGCGTCGTGACCTCGTTCGAGTATCGCCTGCATCCTGTCGGCCCGCAGGTGCTCGCGGGCGGTGTGCTGCATGCGTTCTCGGATGCCCCCGAAGTCCTGCGCTTCTTCACGGAATTCGTCGCCACCGCGCCGGACGAGCTCTCCGTGACCGCGGGGGTGTTCCGCGCACCGCCCGGGATGCCGATCGCGTCCGAGTTCGAGGGCGAGCTGGTCGTGACGCTGGCGGTGTGCTGGGCCGGCGACCTGGCCGCCGGTGAGCGTGCACTGCGGCCGCTGCGCCGGTTCCATCGCGCCGATGCCCTACACCGCGTTGCAGAGCGGCTCCGACGCGGCCTATCCGAACGGCCGGCGGAACTACTGGAAGTCCCACTTCGTCGACGAGATCACCGACGGCACCATCGCCACCGTCATGGAGCACGCTCCGCGGATGGCGTCCCCCTGGTCGTCGTTCTACTTCCAGCACCTCGGCGGAGCGATCAGCCGTCCGGGACTCGACACCGCCGCCTTCGGCCATCGCGACGCGGTGTTCGACTTCGCGATCCTGACCGTCTGGCAGGACGACGCCGAGGACGCCGACCACATCACATGGGCGCGCGAGTTCGCCACCGCGATGCAGGCGTACGCCAGCGGCGTCTACGTCAACAACCTCGGCGTGGAAGGGGCCGACCGGGTCAGGTCCGCGTACGCGCCGGAGATCTACGAGCGCCTTGTCGCACTCAAGAACGCGTACGACGCGACCAATATCTTCCGCCTGAACCAGAACATCCAGCCCACCCGCCCGACGGGGGCCGGACAGCACGGCTGACGAGGCACGAACCTGCCTGGTGCTGACCGCGGATGCGCCAGCACCAGGCAGGTCGCTTCGCGGCGGCCGCTCCCACCACGCCGCCACGCGAGGAGGAGCTATGGGCAATGCTGTGCTGTACATGTCGATGTCGGTCGACGGATTCATCGCCGGACCCCACGACGGGCGGGACAACGGGATCGGTGATCGCGGGGACCGCCTGCACGAGTGGTTCGGGATGGACGCCGCGGGCAGCCATAACAGCCTCTCCCACTGGGACGTCGTACCGATTGGTAGATTGACGGCCACAGTGAGGAAGTCCGGGGGGACCAGTGGGGAAACGAGACCGGCGCAGCCGCTCTGGAGGTCTGTGGGCGCGGGGCGCGGCCGTTCTGGCGGCCCTGGGCGCAGTGAGCTGGCTGCTGGCACGGGCAGTGGCTCCGCCGGAGGGGTCCATGGAGGCGTTGACCGGACGGGGCCTTGGAGTTTCGGTCGCTTCGGTACTGGGAGCCGTTACTGCCGGGTCGTGGATGGCTGGATGGGGCGCGATCGTGATCGCGCTGGCCATCGGGGCGGTGGGAGTGGTCCGGCACTGCTGGCGTCAGGGCCGCCGGTCGGGCATGAGCGCCGGGACCCTGCTCGGCTGGGGCGTGGTCAGCGGGGTGGTCCTAGCCGGGGTGCACCAGGTCCTGACGGGTGTCGTTCCGGCAGGCGTCATCAAGGTGCGGTCGCACCCGGGGACCGACGGGTTCCTGGAAGTCTCCTACGGGCCCAATCTGGCCATGCTCGTACTGATGGTCATAGCGGTGACTGCCGTCCGTGGGTTCTGCGCCAGTCGCAGATTGTTGCCCGCCGCATAGCCCCGACCTATTGCCATCCCCACCGAGATCACGTCCTTCGAGACCGGACATGCACATCGGCGCAGTGCGCAAACGCACCGGTGTTGCGCAGGGCCTGCTCTTGTCGCTGCCGACGCGTCCGCCGCCTCGGAGCAACGCTGACCGCCGCATCCTCCTCGCGTGTGGTGCGGGGATACGACGATGAGGCCAACCATGGTGGCCAAGGCCCAGGCTCCGACAGGCTCGTTGAAGGCTGTGGGGTTCAGGGGGTGCACTCGCCCGAGCCCAGGGGTTCGGGGACGCGGCTGTTTCCCTCGTAGACGGCGACGGACCAGCGGGTGTAGTTCCAGGTCTTGTTGCTGTGGTACTCGGCTGTCAGTTTCCGGCAGAGGATTGTAGAGACGGAGTCTTGGAAGTTGGCTCTCTGGGCGCGGCCGGTGAGCGCCCCGTCGGTGTCCCGGGCCCACACGTACGCGGCCTTCTCGACCGGATCGAATCCGAGGTCGATGGCGTCACTCGCAGCGAAGGGCTCGAGGCCGTTCCCTTCGGCGATCCTGGCATTCCAGGCAGCGATGATGGCCCTGTCGGCGGCGCCAGCGACTCGGATCTCGTCCCTGTCGCTACTCGGGATCCCGGCGGTCGCGAAACCGGCTTCGTCGCCCTGCCACTGCCCGGCGATCGCTGTATAGCACCCATCGGTGGCCTCACCGAAGCCGAGGACGCTGGGCTCGACGTCGCCGTCGAAATTCTTCCAGGAGACGGCGAAGCGTCCGTAGGGCCAGGTGGTGGGGTTGCCCTTTAGCTGGTGCGCGAGCGTGGTGCAGGCGGCCATGTCTCCGGCCCTGCGGAACACTTCCTGGTCCTCTTCGGGAATCTGAGAGACAGGGCCGCCGGTCACCATCACCGTTTGCGCACGCTTATCGAACGTGACCGTGGGCTGCATGAAGTCCATGTCCTTGGTGGCCAGCATGGACGCCATCTGGTCGCGGATCGCTTTTTCTGCGTCCTTTTCCTCTGGGGTACTCGCGAGGGTGCTGGCTCTCCACTCGTCGGAGGTCGGCTGGGACTCGTCACCCGCTCGCGTGAAGGCTGGGTTGGGCACCCCGGCCAACGGATCTGCAGGGACGACGGCCTTGCGCGGATCGACCGGCGATTCGGTCGCAGTGCCGGGCGCGTCGGTTTCGGAGCGTTGCGCGGTGCCGTGTGCGCCTGCGGCCGGGGATGCCGTGGTCTTGCCGGCGGTGGACTTACTCGCGCCGCTGCTGTCGCCGCTGGTAGGGAAGGCCACGATGCCGCCTGTGATGCCGCCGAGCACGGCCGCAGCGACGACAACAGTCGTCACGGTGCGCCTCCGGAACGATGACGATGAGGACGGCGCATGCCAGGTCGGGTCGTCCAGGGTGGGCATGTTCCACGCGGCCGTGACCAGTTCGCCGACACGAGTGGGTTCCAGCCCGCCTCCGCCACTGAGAACCTGCGTGGCCTCAGACGCCAGGAGAAGCGAGCACTCCTCCGCTGCCAGGACAGCGGTCATCCGGTCGGAGGGATCCTTCGCGAGCGCTCTTTCCAGAAGCTGCCGCAGCTCTTCCGGAACACCGTCCAGGTCGGGATCGCCGGAGATGACGCGGAATGCGACCACGTCGGGAGTACCGGTGCCGAACGGAAGATGGCCGGTGGCGGCGTAGGCGACGAGCGCGCCCCAGGCGAACATGTCGCCTTCGGGACCGGCCATACCGGCGCGGTAGTACTCCGGGCTGATCCAGCCGGGAGTGCCGGTCATGACGCCGGTCCGGGTCACGCTGGTTCCATCGGCGGCGCGGGCGATGCCGAAGTCCAGGACGCGCGGCCCTGCCGGAGTGAGGATGACGTTCTGCGGCTTCACGTCGCGGTGCACCACGCCAGCCTCGTGGATGGCTGCCAGCGCCTGCGCGGTACCGGTCGCAAAGGCGTACAGGGTGCCGCCGGTGAGAGGACCCTGCTCGAACAGATGCTGATCGAGCGTGGGACCCGGCGCGTACGCAGTGGTCAGCCACGGCGCGGCGGCCTCGGGGTCGGCAGCCAGGAGCGGCACGAGGCACGCCCCCTGTACGCGGGCGGAGAGTTGCACTTCGCGACGGAACCGGGCCCTGAATTCCGGATCCTCGGCCTGCGCGGGGTGGATCACCTTGACCGCGACCCGAAGCCCGTCGGCAGTCAGGCCGGCATGGACGGTGCCCATGCCGCCGGCGCCGAGGCGGCCGATTATCCGGTACGGGCCAATGCGGGAAGGATCACCGGGGCGGGCGGGCTGAACCCGCCCGCCGGAGCCAACACTGCTCACAGAGAGTCCGTTCTTGATATGCGATCAGGCAGGTGGCAAAGCAACGGATGGCGGCCGCGGGTCACCGCTACACGGCCCCACGGCGGTGACACGACCTGCGCCTTCGGAGATCCTTTGCCGGTTTGCCCTCGGGCAGAATCCGCTGTTGCTGCTGCGAGCCGCCCCAACCGGGCTGCGGCTGGGGGTACTGCTGGCTCATGTCCCACCCCTGCGGCCGTGCTGTGAGTTTCGCCCGTGTGACAGGTGCGGGGACTGTGAGGTTGCCTCGATCCGCCGAAAGTCACCTGATCGTGATCAACCCCGACGGCAGCGAGGGCTCAAATCTCCCTGGCCCTCACATTGTTGAGGTCGCCGACTTTGCCCTCTAGGACGGATGTCCTAGAGTTCTGATCATCCGCCTAGGACGCTCGTCCCAGGCGCGGGCGAGTGCCGCGAGGTGAGTGTTGGTGGGTACGCGGGAGCAGATCGTGGACGCCGCGAACCGCTTGTTCTATGAGCAGGGCTACGAACGGACCTCGTTCGCCTCGATCGCCGAGTCGGTCGGAATCTCCCGTGGGAACTTCTACTACCACTTCAGGACCAAGGACGAGATCCTCGAAGCCGTGATCCAGGCTCGCCTGGCAAGCACACGAGAGATGCTGGCCGAGTGGAACAAGGGCTCAACCGACCCTCTGGAACGCCTGCGGCAATTCGTCGAGATCGTCATCACCAATCAGGGCGACATCGAGAGCTACGGATGTCCGGTCGGGACGCTGACCAGCGAGTTGGCCAAGCTCGACCACCCCTCCCGCGCGCACGCGGTCGGCGTGTTCGAGGTGTTCCGCACCTGGTTGCGTGCGCAGTTCGAAGCCCTTGGGAGAACGGCGGACGCCGACGACCTGGCCCTGCACGTCCTGACCTTCAGCCAGGGCGTCGCGACGCTGTCGAACGCCTTCCACGATCGCGACTTCGTGCGACGCGAGGTTGATCGACTCAACACCTGGCTGACCGGGCAGTTCGCCTCCTCCTGACCGGGCTGCTCCTCCGCGCTGAACCCTGCCCGTTCATCTTTCGACATCCGATAAGGAGACCGACGTGTACGTCGTCCTGCTCCGTTTCTCCACCAACAAAGCCAAGGCACCCGAGCACATGGCCGGACATCAGGAATGGATCCGCCGCGGCATGGACGACGGCGTGTTCCTCCTGGTCGGGAGCATCCGGCCCGGACAAGGCGGCGCCGTGCTCGCCACGGGACCAACGCCCGAAGCACTTCAGGATCGAATTGCCGAGGACCCGTTCGTCGTCCACGACATCGTGACCGCGGAAGTCATAGATATCGACCCGAACCTGACCGACCCACGGCTGTCCTTCCTGGGAATTGGCGGTGAACCGGGTTCCTGACGCTGGTCTGCGTAGGCGCGGCGATAGCGGTGGCACTGTCTGAACGGGCGGCGGATCTACGGTGGTGAGTTGGCGGCGACGGCGTGTTCTCGATGGCCGCCCCTGGCGTGCACGGCGTGACCGGCGCGGGCCGGTTCCATCGGGTGTGGGCGGACCGCCGCGGCGAGGGGCACATGCGACGCGACCTGACCACCGTCGGGTGTCTCGCCGAGGTCCGCCATCGGATTACTCCCGCCTCCGGCCCGGGCACCTGTCTGTGAGGCAGTACCGCAGCGGAACCGGAGGCGGTGACTCACCCGTGCGCAACCGACGGGTCACACTCGCCGGACTGCCATCGGCGACCGTCCGCTCCGCACAGTGCCGCGGAGGAGCGCTCGTCGGCGCGCACGACGAGTACCGGACAGGCGGCGTGGTGCACGCAGTGCTGGCTGACCGATCCGAGGAGCATTCCGGCGAACGCCCCGCGCCCATGGCTGCCGACGACCAGCAGGTCGGCGTCCCTGGCCGCCTCGGTGAGTACCGCGGCCGGGTGGCCCTCCACGACCTGGGGAACGACGCTCACCTGCGGGTACTCCCCCAGCACTTCCTCTACTGTGCGTCGCAGGTTTTCTTGAGCGTGCCCTTCGAAGTCGGCATCCGAATAGTCCACCGCCGTGCCGTAGGTGGGCGGTAGCCGCCACGCCTGCACGGGACGCAGTTCCGCATAGGTCAGCGCCGCTTGTCGGGCAGCCCACCGAAGCGCCGCCTTGCTCGAGTCCGACCCGTCCACGCCGATCACGATCCGCGGCGGGGAAGTCCGGTCGTTCATGGTTCGCCACCTCCATACCATCCGGTCTTCCCAGGCTCCCGTGCCGGTGACTCACCGCCAAGGGACCTTCGGTCCCGATCTCTGCCTGACCGGGAGGCGGCGCCGCCCCGACGGGAAGACAGCACTCCCCAGTCGTGAGGCCCCGAACCCGGCCTTACCCCGGCTACCAGCATCCTTGACACGTTTTGCATAATGCAAAAGTAAGAAAGGGGAATCGATGAGTGCCATCCAGGCAGCCAAGGACGGGAAACGCATGACCAGCACCGCAGCGAACACCTCCGCGCCTTCCCAGACGTTCGCGGGACTGCGGACCGCGCCGTGGGGCCTGATGGCGCTCGCCGTGGTGGTCGGCGCGGGGGCCGGCGCGGGCTCGATCGTCTTCCGCTGGTGCATCAAGACGTTCACCCGCCTCTTCTCGGGCCACGCCGACTACGCGGCGTCCCCCGGCGCGAGCAACCCGCACGTGCCGTGGCTCGGTCCGTCCTTCGTCCTGCTCGCCCCGGTTCTCGGCGGCCTGCTGTACGGCCCGCTGGTGAACCGGTTCGCCAAGGAGGCGCGCGGCCACGGGGTGCCCGAGGTGATGCTCGCGGTCGCCCAGCGTGGCGGCCGGATCAGCCCCAAGGTCGCGGTCGTCAAGACGCTGGCCTCCGCGCTGACGATCGGCTCCGGCGGTTCGGTGGGCCGTGAGGGCCCGATCGTGCAGATCGGCTCGGCGCTCGGCTCCACGCTCGGCCGCGTGACCAAGGTGACCGAGGGCCGGATGAAGCTCCTGGTCGCCTGCGGCGCGGCGGGCGGTATCGCGGCCACCTTCAACGCCCCGCTGGCCGGCGTGTTCTTCGCCATGGAGCTGATCCTGAGGACGTTCAGCGCGGAGGCGTTCGGGGCCACCGTGCTGGCCAGTGTCACCGCGAGCATCATCGGACGCGCCGCGTTCGGCGACACGGCCTTCCTGAACCTCCCCGACTTCCACGTCGACCATCTCGCCCAGTACGGCCTGTTCGCCGCGCTCGGCGTCGGCGCCGCCGTGGTCGGTGTGGGCTTCGCCCGCTTCCTGTACCTGGTCGAGGACGCCTGCGACTGGCTCTGGCGCGGCCCGGAATGGCTGCGCCCCGCGGTCGGCGGCCTGGTGCTCGGCCTGGTGCTGCTGGCCCTGCCGCAGATGTACGGCGTCGGCTACCCGGTGCTGCAGAAGGCGACCGAGGGCGGCTACGCGGTCGGGTTTCTGCTCCTGCTCCTGGTGGGCAAGATGCTGGCCACGAGCCTGACCATCGGCATCGGCGGCTCCGGCGGCGTGTTCGCGCCCAGCCTGTTCATCGGGGCGATGCTCGGATCGGCGTACGGCATCGGCGTCCACCACCTGCTGCCCGGGTCGGCCGGCGCGGTGGGGGCGTACGCGCTGGTCGGCATGGGCGCCGTGTTCGCCGGCGCGGCGCGCGCGCCGATCACCGCCGTCGTCATCCTCTTCGAGCTCACCGGCGAGTACTCGATCATCCTGCCTCTGATGCTGGCCATCGTGTTGGCCACCGCCACCAGCCGCCTGTTGACCGGGGACACGATCTACACCCTGAAGCTGCGCCGTCGCGGCATCGACCTCGACGGTCCCGCCCCGGGCGCACGGATCGGCACCCAGCACGTCGGCGCGGTCATGGAGGCGCTGCCCTCCCCGCTGGCCGCGTCCGCGACGCTGACGGACGCCGCCGATCTGCTGAGCCTGTCGGGCCACGGCGCGCTCCCGGTGGCCGACGACGCCGGGCACTACATCGGCGTGGTCACCGCGCAGGCGGTGGCGGAGGCCCTGGCCGAACAGCCGGAGGACGCGCCGACACAGGTCGGCCAACTCGCCGAAGCACCCGCCCCCGTCCTGGCCGACCAGCCCCTCGCCCAGGCCCTGCACGCTCTGCTCTCGGCCACGGGAACCGGCGTGCCGGTCCTCGACTCGGCACACGGCAAGCCGGTCGGCTGGCTCAGCCACCAGAGCGCGCTGCGCGCCGTGCATACAGCCGCCTGACGGCGAGCAGGGGCTGCGGGCCGAAGCTCTTTATTTTGCACTGTGCAAAAATGGGTATGGGTGGTCTGGACACTCGGACAGTTCGGAAGAGGTGGGCCATGCACACAGAGCACGTCCAGCGCTCCTACTCGTTCGCATGCCTCGACTGCGGGCACGGCTGGGAGGACACGTACGACATCGACGTGACCGTGGACAAGTACGGGCGGATCAACGCCGCCTACCACCTCGGGGACAGGCGCGTGCCGTCACCGCTGCAGTCGCCCCGCTGCCTCGCCTGCGAGAGCCGCACGATACGCATCATGCGGCCGGGGCGTGTCGCGACAGCGCGCCTGCACGAGAAGTGACGACGATGGAGCCGCACCCCAACCCCGCGTGCTACAGAACGCGCCAGCCTGAGCCAGTCTGCCAGTACCTGCACCCTGGCAGTCGCGACGGACATGGCACCGCCAAGGGCCAGCCGCCCCGCGGTGCTGCATCCGGCCGCCGGTGCACCTCCCGCCCGATGATCGAGCGAGAGGGCTCCCAGCAGTTCACTATCGCTCTCATACGCAACATCAGGCTCAGGCGAAGGTCGTGGGCGGCCGGCCAGGCCGACACGTTCTCCCAGCGTCACCTTCCCGGTCCGCCTATTCGCGGGCCTGCGGGTCCGCCAGGAGGGCTTCTTCGCTCCGGAGCCGACGAAAACCACTGCGTCGTACTGCTGCCGATGCGGCTCGCCGTGATCGACGCCTTCTTCCCGGCCCGGCCGGGCCGGGTCCACTGGAACGAGCGGATGTGATCGCGCTCGCCTGAGCCGTACGTCTCCCGTAAAGGTTGGCACATTGGTCACATCAGGGCATTTTGCACAATGCAAACGAGCGTGTCGCACTCCACTCCCGGAGCGCTCGCGGTAGTTGTCGCTACATCCACGCCCCGACCCGCCCGCAGCGGAGGCACACCCCGATGGCCAAGCGACCCTCCCGCCTCACCACCCGCAAGACCCTGCTCGCCGCCGGCGCGGCGGTGGCACTGGCTGTGCTCAACGCCCCCGCCGTGGCGGGCTTCGCCCAGCACGCCTACCACCACTACGAGATCAACCAGCCCGAGTACAAGTCGAAGTACGGTCACTGGACGCTCGCCGCGCTGCCGAAGAAGTACCAGCTCAACTCCATCCACGCGATCCTGCTGCACACCGGCAAGGTTCTGCTGATCGCCGGAAGCGGCAACAACGTCAAGCAGTTCGACGGCGGCGTATTCAAGAGCACTCTGTGGGATCCGGCAGCGGACACCTTCAAGAAGATCGACACTCCGGCGGACCTGTTCTGCGCCGGGCACACCCAACTCCCCGACGGCAAGATCCTCATCGCCGGCGGCACCGCCCGCTACGAGGTCCTCAAGGGCGACGTGACACGGGCCGGCGGAGCCATGCTGGTCAAGAACGAAGACCCCGACCACGCCCGCACCTTCCCCAAGGGCACCGTCTTCCGCTCTCCCGCCGGCGTCGCCTACCGCTCCCAGGTCACCGTGCACGTACCCGCCGCGAAGAAGACCCCCACCGGTCGCGGCGGCAACGTCACGGTCACCGCGAGCGAGGCCCGCGTCTTCGTCGAGGCCGCCGAACAGGGCCCGCTCGGCATCACCAACACCACCGAGCAGTACGAGATCCAGGGCCTGAAGGGCAAGGACGCGAACAACCTCTACGGCATCGCCAACAAGCTCGGCCTCGACAAGAAGGACTTCCAAGGCATCAAGGACGCCTACGAGTTCGACCCGGTCACCGAGACGTACACCAAGGTCGGCTCGATGAGCGAGGCCCGCTGGTACCCGTCCCTCACCACACTCGCCGACGGCCGCGTCCTGGCCACCTCCGGGCTCGACGACATCGGCCAGGTCGTCCCCGGCAAGAACGAGATCTACGACCCGAAGACGAAGACCTGGTCGAAGGCCCCGACCCGCTACTTCCCCACCTACCCCTCCCTCTTCCTCACGGACAGGAAGAAGATCTTCTACAGCGGATCCAACGCCGGGTACGGACCCGCGGACAAGGGCCGCAAGCCCGGCCTGTGGGACCTGACGACCAACACCTTCACCCCGGTTCCCGGCCTCGGCGACCCCGACACCCTGGAGACCTCCTCCTCCGTCCTGCTGCCACCGGCACAGGACAAGAAGGTCATGGTGCTGGGCGGAGGAGGCGTGGGCGAGTCCCGAACCGCCACCTCCCGCACGGCCATCGCCGACCTCGGCGCCGCCCACCCCGTCTTCACCCCCGGCCCGCGCCTGCCGGCCAACACCCGCTACCTGAACAGCGTGATCATGCCGGACGACACGGTGTTCACCACCGGCGGCAGCTCCGGATATCGCGGCAAGGGCGCCAGCGACCTCCTCAAGGCCCAGTTCTACGACCCCGCCACCAACACCTTCATCCCGGCCGCCGACCCCACCATCGGCCGTAACTACCACACCGAGGCCCTGCTGCTGCCCGACGGCCGGGTCGCCGTCTTCGGCTCCGACCCGCTCTTCTCCGACCAGGCCGACTCCCGCCCCGGCCACTTCGAACAGCGCGTCGAAGTCTTCTCCCCTCCCTACCTCTTCCACGGCAAACAACCCGACCTGCAACAGCCCGACAGCACCGAGGCCAAACGCGGCGACGAGATCACCCTCCGCACCGAAGACGCCTCCCGCATCAGCCGCATCCGCCTCCTGCACCCCGGATCGACCACCCACGTCACCGACTTCGACCAACGCTCCATCGCTCTCGACATCACCCACCGCACCAACGGCTCGCTCACGGTACGAGTACCCGACGACTCCTCACTCGTGCCCGCCGGCTGGTACATGGCAGCCGTCACCGACCGCAAAGGCATTCCTTCCAAAACCGTCTGGCTCCACGTGCACTGATGGCGGCTGTGGCCTCGGGCAAGCCACTTCGTCCTCGCTGGAGCGTGAACCCAAGCCGTATGGCATCATGCAATCTTTACCTACGGCAAAGGTCTTCTTGTGAGATTCAGCCGTACTCCCTGACGTCCGCGCCGTCCAAACCGGGAGACACCATGCCCCTGTCGCGCAGCACAATCGGAACTGTCTTCGTCGGCGGCGCACTGACCGTGACCCTGGCCGCTCTGGCCTATCCCAGCATGCTCGGCGTCCAGAACGCGTCCACCGACCAGTCCCGGGTGATCGCCAACACCCGCTATGGCCCGCTCACCGAGGCCGACCGCAACTTCGTCGTCTTCGTGCGCGCCGCGGGACTGTGGGAGCTCCCCTCGGGGGAGCTGGCCATGAACAAGGGGACAACTGCGACCGTGCGCGAGGCAGGCCGGCACCTGGTCATCGGACACGCCGCACTCGACGCCAGCTGCCGCAGGATCGCGCCCGAGTTGAACATCACCATCCCCAACCAGCCCACTCCACAACAGCAGGGCTTCCTCGCGACCCTGCAGTCGGACACCGGCAAGCAGTTCGACACCGACCTGGCCAACATCCTGCGCGTCAAGCACGGCTCGATCTTCAACACCATCGCCAAGATCCGCTCCACCACCACCAACACCCTCGTGCGTCAACTGGCCGACCAGGCCAACGATGTGGTCCTGGACCACATCGAGCAGATGGAGAAGACCGGGCTGGTCAACTTCAACCAGGTCAACAACCAGGAGACGAACCCGCCGAAGCTCCCGTCCGGCCAGGTCACACCGCCCGTCCCGCAGCCGGGCTCACCCGTGGTCGTCCTCACACCCCCCGCCGGGGTGTCGGACAGCGGCGTACCGACAGGCCCGAGCGCGACCACAGCCGCCCCGTCCCCCACGCCGACGACGGGCTGACCAGACCCCTTCCCGCACGACGCCGAGCCACATGCAAATTTTGCTCAGCGCAATGATTGATTCACCTACGGCGTCCGCACCTTCCGGCGTACCGTCCACTCGCGCCAGGAGACCACATGCCCAGCTCCCGCAACACGATCGGAACCGTCTTCGTCGGCGGTGCGCTGACGCTGACCCTCGCGGCCCTCGCCTACCCGAGCATGCTCGGGATTCAGGACGCGGCGACGAACACGTCCCGCATCATCGCCAACACGCGGTACGGGCCACTGACCGAGGCCGACCGCGACTTCGTCGTCAAGGTCCGCTCGGCCGGCCTGTGGGAGTACCCCCTCGGTGAACTGGCCATGAAGCGGGGCACGTCCGCGGAGATGAAGGAGGCCGGCGAGCACTTGGTCGTCGGCCACGCCGGACTCGACGACTTGTGCCGCAGGATCGCCCCCGAGCTGAACATCACTCTGCCCAACCAGGCCACGCCGCAACAACAGCAGTTCGTGGCGACCGTGGACTCCAAGCGCGGCACGGAGTTCGACTCGACCGCCGCCAACATCATGCGCGTCACCCACGGCCAGATCTTCCCGACCATCGCCAAGATCCGGGCCAGTACCCAGAACACCATGGTGCGCCACCTCGCCGACCTCGCCAACGACACCGTCCTGGACCACATCACGGTCCTGGAGAAGACCGGCCTCGTCAACTACGACCAGGTCAACTTCCAGCAGACCACACCGCCCAAGCTGCCCAAGGACCAGCTCACTCCGCCCGCGCCCCAGCCCGGAGCCCCGCTCGTCGTGCTCGCTCCGCGCCCCGACCTCCACGTGAACACCAGCTCCCCGACCCCAGCCCCCAGCCCGACGGCCGGATGATCAACGGGGTGCGGGCGCGACGGCGGCGAGCCGGTAGGAGCGGACGACCGCAACCACACACCCTGCGACCACGGCGGCCACCCAGCCGCCCAGATCGAGCAGGGAGCCTGCCGGGGATGTTCCGGACTGCACGCCGCGCGGCGGCAGCTGCCCCTTCGGGTCGTACACCACGGCGAGAGCGTCGCCGGGGCTGGTGGTCTGCTCGCAGCCCCGCCAGATACGGACCTTGAGGGGTACGCCGTCGCGGTCGGACACCGAGCAGAGGTAGCGTCCGTGTCCTGAGGCTGCCGTGTCCTCGACAGACGTCACCATCACCGACTCCACGCGTCCCCGCTCCGCCAGGACCACACCTGCGGCCGCCTCGGGCGCCTGGAGTGCCAGGCACACACCGAGCAGTGCCACGATGCCGACCAGCGCCCGTCCGGCCCGCACCACGCAGAGGTAGAGGGCGAGCGCGGCGGCGCACACCAAGCCGGCCTCGCCGTCAGCCAGTTGAGAGTTCCCGTACCACGCGCCCGCGACCGCCGTGCCGACGATGGCCGCTGTCCCCACCGTCCCGGCCAGCAGTCCTTCTCCGACCAGCCACCACGGGGGCAGGCCGACGAATTCCGCGGGCCCCCACACGGTGGACCGCAGATGCGCCATCAGGTACGACTCTGTCATGGAGCGAGGTCGGCGCGGTCGGCGCATGCACGTCTCCACTCACTTCCGTATCCGTCTGCGGCCTCGTCTTCAGACGACGCGGGCCGGTGATCCGCGCTGCCCACGTCCGAACAGGCACATGCGGCCCCCGTTGCCGGGCGCACTTTTCACGATTCCCTTGCATTATGCAAAAGGAACCGGGGAAAGAGGAAGCGCAGCCCGAATGCACCGACGTGGGCAGCGTCACGCGTCGCGCGTCATCGCGCGTCCGTCGCCCAGCCCAACGGATACGGTTCCGGGTCGTCCAGTGCCGGGGCAGGGGGTTCTCCCCCAGCCTCGTTGAAGGCATTAAGGGCCTCGATGAGGGCCAGCCGCTCCGTCGGCCTCAGGCGTTGGACGATCGCGGCGATCTCGGAGCGGCGCCGGGCGGTGACGTCCTCGACGGTGCGCCTGCCTTCCTCGGTCAGCTGCAGCATGGTCTCGCGGCGGTTGTCGGGGTTGGTCTGCCGGTCGGCGAGCCCGGCCGCAATGAGCCGGTCGACCATACGCATCGCCGTCGAGGGCGCCACCTGGAGCAGGTTCGCCAGCGCCACGAGTTTGGTGGCACCGCGGGTGGACAGCACGACCAGCATCCGGAACTGCGGAAGCGTCACCCGCTCCTCGACCTCGGCGAGCGAGCGGGCGGAAACCGCCACCAGCAGCCGCGAGGCGGTCAGCACCGCACGCGTGACGGCATCGCCGTCGTCCGTGGTTCCCGTGTTGATCTCATGCTCCTGCATGCGTCCTTTCTACCTCGCCGAAGTCCCCGCCCGCTCACCCGGTCGGAGCAGATTTTCCCTCCCCATGACCGTGGTAGCGCAAAAGGAGCATCGCGGCGTCGTCGTGGAGCGGCCCGGCGGCGTGCCGGACCAGGTCCTCGCGCAGGGCGTGGAGGGCGCGGTCGGCGTCGGGTTCCTTGAGCAGGTCCGCCCGTTCGCCGAGAGGGTAGAAGGAGCCGCCCGCGTCGCGGGCCTCGGTGACTCCGTCGGTGTAGAGCAGCAGTTGTTCGCCGGGCGCGAAGTCCACCCGATACGGCTTCGGACCCTCGCTGCCATGGGCGCCCAGCCCCAGGGGAAGGGCATATGCGCGTGGCTGTGGGAAGTCGACGGCGCCGTCCTGGCGCACGACCATCGGGGCCGGATGACCGTAGTTGAGGAAAACGACGTCGCGATCGGAGCCGATTTCGGCGAGTACGGCGGTGACGAACTTCTCCCCCTCCAACTCCCTGGCCACGCTGCGCTCCAGTCGCTCGCCCAGCCCCACCAGGTCGGGTTCGTCGTGGGCCGCCTCCCGGAAGGCACCGAGCACCACCGCGGCGGTCTCCACCGCTGCGAGTCCCTTGCCCTGGACGTCCCCCACGATCACCCGGATCCCGTGCGGCGAGGCGACCACCTCGTACAGGTCCCCGCCGATGCGCGCCTCGGCGACGGCCGACGTGTACGACACCGCCGCCTGCAGGGGGCCCGCAGTCCGCGGCACCGGCCGCAGCAGCACCCGCTGGGCTACCTCCGCGATCGACCGCACGCTGGCCAGCTCGGCCTCCCTGCGAGAGCGCGCCACCGCGGCGGCGATGCCCACGCCGGTGACACCGGCCACCGACGCCATCGCGGTGAATCCCCGACGCTCCTCGAACAGCCCGTCGTACACACCAAGCCCCACGCACAACAGCAGCGCGACCGCGCCGATCAGCGCCGTACGCCGCCAACCGCCGACCAACCCGGAGAACGCCGGCCCGAGCGACACCAACGGCAGAAACCCCACCCCCGGACCGGCCACAACGTCGGCCGCCGCCACGACGGCCATCGCCGCCACCGGCATCCACGACAGCACCGCGACACCGGGCGTCGACTTCCCCGCGCTCATGCGTCCTCCAGCAATATCCCAGCACACGAGAGTTGCCCGATGGTTTTGGCACAGGCACCCCTCCCCGCCTTTAGACTATGCAACGGTTCCCGCAAGGAAGGGACTCTCACTCCTGGCTCTTCACCCAGCAGAGGCCGAGAGCCGACATGTCCGACGTCCGGAAGGCGAAGATGCCCCACAGACAGACCACATCGGGCCGACCCCAACTCCCCGTCGGCTGGCGGCGGCTCCTCGCCCGCCTGCCAGTATTCCTCTTCCGCTGCGGACTGGGATGGGTCTTCGGCAAGCGGCTGCTCCTGCTGCACCACACGGGCCGCGTCACCGGACTCCACCGTCGAGTGGTCCTCGAAGTGGTGGAGTACGAGCACGAGCCGACGGGCGGCCACTGGGTCGTCGCGTCCGGCTTCGGCCCACGGGCAGCCTGGTACCGCAATCTGCACGCGGACCCGAAGACCGTCATCGAGGTCGGCAACCGCCACCACGCCGTCACAGCCCACTTCCTCACCCCCGACGACGGCGCCGAAATCATGGGCCGCTACGCCCGACAGCACCCCCGAACGGCCCGCCGCCTGTGCGCATTCATGGGCCTTCCCGCCGACGGCGGCGAGGCGTCCTATCGGGAGGCGGGCCGCGCCATCCCCTTCGTACGCCTCGACGCCGCCGCAGGCTTTCGGCCCTGACGGGCCCGCAGCCGGGACTGGCTACTCCCCCTCGCTCCGCTGTCACCACGACACGACCGGCGGCGGACAGGGGCCGGAGCTCCTGCGAGACAGGCACGCCCGGACGGCCCGTCATCGCTGATGACGCTCCGCAAAGGACATCAGAAGAAGTTCAACGAAAGGCGAGAAAGACTGGCGATCTGATTTTGCACTATGCAAGTATCACTACCGGGGGACCAAGCCGACGACCGACTGCCGCTCGGCGCCCAGGAGTGACACCGGCATGGTTACGTACGGCAGGCCGGCCGTCGGCGGGTCCCCCTCTCGTACGGCTCCATGGCCGGTGGCCGCGGCCGCCGGCGTTGCACCCCGTCTACGGTGCAATGTTGCCGGGCCAGGTCGACCTGCAGAATGGACATCCCTCCGGATCATGCAGATATGCACCCCTGGGACGGAGAGCGGTGCGTGAGCGCCTCGCCCAGGCCGTCGTCGATCTGCGAACACGAGGGGGATGGGGGAACTGTGACCACCCGGGGGCCAGGCAGAAACGGACCGCTCGAAGCCGGACGCCATCCACGAGGGGCCTGGCTGAAGTTCCTCGCCGACTGCGAGGATGCCAACCGCACCTCCGCCCCCAAGGAGCCCTCTGCACAGGAACGTGCACCGTCGTGGTGCACCCGACCTTCGGAGGCGGACAGGACAGAGCACCAGAGGCGGTGTTCTTACGATCAGGCGAACGCAGTCGGTGAGCCGTGGCAGCCGGACTCCCCCTGGGTCGGGCCGGCCTGACGGTATCTGGACGGGCGCGCACGGCTCCGGCGCGTCGCCCGCGCGATGGCCACGGCCGCCACCATCACCCTCGCCGCGCTGGCTTGGTCCCATCTGTCCACCAGCGCCGGCACTCCGAACGACGATCCCGGTGGCATCGTGCAGCAACTGGACGTGGCCCCCTCAGGTCTGCCCACGACACCGCATCTCGCGCCGGATTCCGCCTCCGCAGGTCCGTCCTCTACAGGGCTGCAGGCCGGATGACCCGTCCGCACCGGCTCGTGCCCTGACGGCCCGCGGATCGCCCTTCACCAGGACCGGCCGGAGATCGTCAGGCCCACGGAAAGCTCCCACGCCCCGGGCAGAAGCCATCCCATCCGCGGCCGGGCCATGACCGCCTCGCTCCGGACCCGCGGACCCACCCGATCTGCAAGCCACTGGACACGCGACTGAACAAACGTTTAATGTGCTGTACATGCGTTCAATGCCGGACGACCGGACCACCCGCGCTGTCATCCGCGACGAGGCTCTGCGGCTGTTCGCCGAGCAGAGCCCGGAGAAGGTGACCGTGCGGCAGATCGCCGCTGCAGCGGGGGTGTCGGCCGGGCTCGTGGTGCACCACTTCGGTTCGAAGGAGGGGCTGCGCGGCGAGGTCGATCAGTACGTGCTCGCCGTCTTCGAGGCGATGCTCGGCGAGTTGACCGGCGACGGTGGGGCGGAGTTGCTCGATCCGGGGACCGGGGCGGGCTCTCTGAGCGAGGCGTTCGCCCGGCACCTGCCTGCCGGCTCACCGCTGCCCGGCTACCTGCGGCGGCTCCTGCTGTCCGACACGGAGACCGGACGACAGCTGTTCCGGCGCCTGTTCGACCTCAGCCGCGCCGCGCTCGACGGTCTGACCGCGGCCGGGTTGGCCGCCCCCGGCCGCGAGCCGGCAGTGCGCGCCGCGTTCCTCCTCGCCAACGACCTGGCCGTGTTCCTGCTGCGCGACCGCCTCGCCGACGTCCTGGGCACCGACCCACTGTCGGCCGACGGCATGGCCCTCTGGGCGCCGGAGGTGCTCAGCATCTACGCGGGCGGGCTGAACGCCTCACCTCAAGGAGACCCGCCTAACCAGTCCTAGAGAGGACACCTCGCATGCCGACCGGATCCACACGCGAACCGCCATCCGTGCTCCAGGCCCGCGACATCCACAAGTCCTACGGCAAGCACCGCGTCCTGCGCGGCGCCGACCTCACCGTCGGCCCCGGGCAACTCGTCGCTGTCGTCGGGGAGAACGGCGCCGGAAAGTCCACCCTCCTCAAAGCACTCGCCGGCACCCTCCCCGTGGACCGGGGCGAGGTGACGCTGTCCGGGACGCTCGGCTATTGCCCGCAGGACCCCGTCCTCAACGCAAGCCTCACCGTCGAACAGCACCTGCGCCACTTCGCCGCCGCCCACCGCCTGCCCGACCTGGACCGCGGCCACGAACTCGTGGACCGCCTGGGGTACGAGCGCTACCGGCAGACCGTGGCCGATGAACTCTCCGGCGGCACAAGGCAGAAGCTCAACCTCACGCTGGCCCTCCTGCACGACCCGGACCTCCTGCTCCTCGACGAGCCCTACCAGGGCTTCGACTGGGAGACCTACCTGCGCTTCTGGGACCTGGTCGACGACCTGCGCGGCCGCGGCAAGGCAGTTGTGATCATCACCCACCTCGTGTTCGAGCAGGACCGCTTCGACCTGCTGGCCGACCTCACCGACGGCCGGCTCACCCCGCGCACGACATCCCGGGAGGGCCACCATGTCAGCGCCTGAGGCACCCGAACTACGGCCGCTGTACGGGCAGTTCCCCACGGCCCTGCGCTTCTCGGTTCGCGACCAGACCCGCAACCGGCTCGCCGGAATGCTGCTCGTCGTCTTCGTGCCTGTCTGGTACCTGATGATGGACGCGCTGGCCTCGGGCGAGATGCTGGACTTCAAGCTGTATGCGACCGGCGAGATCCTGCACGTGGACGGCGGCCGCCTCACCCTGATCTCGGCCGGGCTCAACTCCGTGACGATGATCGCCGGGTTCGTCGTGTTCGACGCCGTCCGCAAGGCACTCGCCTTCGACCGCCGGCTCGTCTTCGCTGGATGCCGTCAGGCCACGCTTATCGGAGCGAAGACCCTCGCCGTCGCTCTGGTCGCGACCGCAATCGCCCTCTACACCGCGCTCGCCATCCTGTTCTTCTGGCGCCCGACCACCGGCGGCTGGCTCGCGGTGTTCGCCGGCTTCACGGTCATCGCCCTCACCTACGGCGCCTTCGGCCTCCTCCTCGGCGTCCTGGTCAAGCATGACCTGGAGGGCTTCTTCCTGATCATCATGGGCGGGCTGATGGACACCTTCCTGCAGAACCCGCTGGGCAACCCGCTCGCCAACAAGCCCGTCCTGGAATGGTTCCCGTCCTTCGGCCCCATGCAGTTCGCCGTCGGCGGCTCCTTCGGCCACAACGCCCTGTGGGGACACCTCATCCTCGGCCTGGCCTGGGCTGCCGCGTTCATTGCCGTCGGACTGGTCATCTTCCGAATCCGGACCAGCAACCGTACACACCCGAGCCTGCCGCGCAGGGAGTACTCCCGGCGCGGTAGCGCTGCACTCCCCTCGGAGTAGGCCCGATGCACTCCGCCGGAACGATGCCGGAGCGCGGGACACGCGGTGAGCATGGACCCATGATGCTCATCGAACTCCTCACACCACCGGGCGTACTGGACGCCGCGCAACGCGATCGGCTCGCCCACCGGATGATCGAACTACTCATGGCATCCGACCGCCCCGACGACTCCCACGCCCCCGAAGTCATCGACTCCGCCCAGGCACTGACTCAGGTCCTCATCCATGAGCCCGCGACCTGGGTGGTCGGCGGGAAAGAGCCGGTGAACCCCGCCGACCCGCCCCGATACCTGGTCCGGGTCACCGCCCCGGCAGCCTGGCGCAAGGACATGAGCGCCCATGCCATCGACCGGCTCACCCAGGCCCTCGTCGAGGCGGAGACCGACGCCGGACGCGACGCCGGGCGGCTGCGCCACGACCCCCATGCCTGGATCCACGTCATCGGCGTCTCCGAGGGCAGCCTCGGCACTCTGGGCCACCCCATGGGAAGCCTGGACCTCATCCAGCAACTCACCGCGCCGCATCGTGACGCCATCGCCCGGATGCCCGCCGAGGATCTCCCGCCGGGCCGGGTCATCGACCCGGTCTGCGGGATGACGGTCGACCTCGACTCCACCCATCTCACCCTGGAATACGAGGGCACCCTCTACGGCTTCTGCAACGGCCAGTGCCGACGCATCTTCGCCGACGAGCACGGCATGCCCCTCACCGCATAGCGGTCACCCGCCGCCAGGCATGCGCAAGTCGCCCCGCGAGATGCACACACAACGGACCACGCTGCGGAAACGCCACCGCCGTCGCCCCGGCCATCACCGCGAAGAAGACCCGACCTCGGCGCGTTTTCCGGGTGGTGCTCCAGCGGTGCCCGGGATGACGTTCAAGCAGTGTGTCGATCAGGGCGTGGCCGAGGCCCTGGTGCTGCCACCCCTCGTCGACCCAGACGTCGAGGACCCGTCCGGTGCGGCACCTGGGACACTCGCGGAAGCGCAGTCGCCCTATGACCGTGTGCTTCTCGTCGAGCAGGACGATCTCACTCGGCGCGCCTGGGCCTCCTTCGCCCCGGTTCGCGCCCGACGGCGCCGCAGACCCACAGCCCAGTTCGGCGACGCAGCGCACCAGCACTGCCGCCGTGGCACGGCCGTGGGCGAGCCGTGACCTCCGCGCGCCCGCCCTTCCTAGGTGACGGATCTTCGCCAGAACAGTTCCGATCACCCCAGTGGCCACGAGGGCCACAAGGACTATGACCAACGGATCCATGGGCCTGCCCCGTTCAGGTCAACTGAGGCCGAAGTGACACAGCCAGACGTAGCCAAGGGAGATGACGACGGTGACGGCCGTGACGATCAGGCCGTACTTGGTGAACTGCCAGAAGGAGATCGGCTGTTGGACGCGTTCGGCGATGCCGAGGACGGCGCCGTTGGCGGAGGCGCCGAGCGCCGTGGCGTTGCCGTCGAGGTCGGCGCCCAGCACCAGCGCCACCACATGACGTGGCCACGCCGACGTGGGCGCACGCCACCGGGACGGCTCCTCGTCGAACGGTACAACCGGCCGGTCCGGTCGGCTGCGACACGGGAAGAGCCTGAACATCTGAACATCCGGTCACGTGAGCGACCGCAGCCAAGGCAACGCGCCATCTACCGGAGCGCGGCATCGAACACCTGGGCCACAGCATGCGACCGACAGCTGGTACGCACACGCCGCGCCCCCTCCTCTCTCGCTTCCCGTTGCGTCCAGTGGTGTCGTATCCGAGGCCAAGCCTCACGGACCGTGGCACGATGCAAACATGGCTCGGCCCGCGCCCTTCGGCAGGAGGCGCGGTGCGGGACTGGAGCGCCGGGAAGCCTGGTCGGCACGGAGCTTCGCCCTGCGCCGAAAGGAGACCGACCGTGACCGGCATCAAGATCGCGCTGAACCGGGCGATGCAACTCGAGGGAGCAATCGGCGCCGCAGTCGTCGACTACGTCAGCCGCATGCCCCTCGGCACCGCGGGCCACCCGCAGGGTCTCGACCTCGATCTGGCGGCGCACGGCGACACCGACGTCGTGCGCGCCAAACTCGCCGCCCTGCACCTGATCGGCTATGCACCCGAGCGCGTCCAGGACATCCTGATCACGCTGGACACCGAGTACCACCTCATCCGGCTGATCACCCGCCGACCCCACGAGGGCCTGTTCTTCTACCTGGTCCTGGAGCGCAGCCGAGCGGATCTGGACACCGTACGCAAGGAACTTCACCGGCTCGAACTTCTCCTGTGAGAGCCGGGCACCACCCGACCGAGACGAACACCGCACCGAGTGGCCCGGCTGAGAAACATGCAGTGTCTCCGCCGCCCCGGCCGCCGCAGGCGGCGGGTGCGGTCCCGGCGACACACCTTCATCCTCGCGAGCAACAACGCGCGAGCCCGTCAGGGCACCCGGACCCACAACGCCTTGGAGGGGGTGGCTTGGTCGTCGGTCACGAAAAGCATGTACCAGCCTGCCGGGACCAGGTCGCGGTCGTTCGGGACGGTCACCTGGATGCCCTTGCCGTCCTTCGTCTTCTTCAGGGCAAGGGCGATGGAACGCTGTTCGACGTCGGTGACGTGGGTGGTGGAGCTGGGATGGATCAGCCGCGCCGCCTTGATTACCGAGGCGTACTTGGTGGTGAAGGTTGCGGTCTGCCCCAGCTTGACCGTGCTGGGGCCGCTCGCCAGCGAGGGGCGCGAGTCCCGGTACAGGTACGGCGGGGTGTAGATCTCCAGGCGCTGTTCGAACACACCGGGCTTGGTCTTGGCCTTGTCGGCGAAGAGCGAGTCGCCGCCAAAGGTGATGACCCTGCCGTCGGGCAGCAGGATAGAGCCGGAGTGGTGGTTGCGGCCCACCTCAGGGTCGGCGACCGACCGCGTCTTGCCACTCTTGGCGTCGTAGATGCGGGCCTGCAGGATGTTCTCGGAGGACGGGCCCCGGTACTCTCGCGAGCCGCCGGTGATCAGTACCGTGTCGTCGGGCAGGATCGACAGCTCCGGGTAGCGGGTGCCCTTCTCCAGCTCGGGACCGTCCGTGAACCGGGGTGCCTTCGCCTTGAGGTCGATGACCCGGGTCTTGTTCGTCGACTTGGTGGACTCACCGATGCCTCCGCCGCCGACCACCATGAACTTCTCCTCCTGGGCGGGCGGCAACAGGACCGTGCCCGAGGTCTCCATCAGGGTCGCGTCGTCCAGACCGGGCAGCTTGGTGAACTTGTTGGTGTCGAACTGCCAGATCCCCGGAGTGCGGCCGACGTCGCTGGGCCCGTAGCCGGCGTTCGAGCCGGAGTAGAAGAAGGTGCCGTCGGGCAGCTGGAAGACCGCCGGATAGGTAGGAAACTGGCGGACCTTCCCGCTGTAGTGCCAGGTTTTGGTCTTCGGGTCGTAGATCTCACTCTTGCCCGGCACGACCTGGCCGATGTCGTCGAGGCCGGACAGAGCCAGCACCCGCCCGTCGGCGAGTCGGGTCAGTGTCGGATACCACCGGGCCTCGTTCATCGGGGCGACCTTGGTGAACTTCTCGGTATACGGGTTGAACTCGTACGCCTGGCGGATGCCCTGGAAGTCCTTCTTGTCCAGGCCGAGTTTGTTGGCGATGCCGTACACATTGTGGGTGTCGGTACCGGTCAGGCCCTCGACCCGGTAGTTCTCCTGGGCGCCGGTCTCGTATCGGGTGCCGCTCTTGCGCGCCTCGACGTAGACGCGGCCCAGACCGGCCTCGGTGCGCAGGAACTTCCCTGTATTCCTGTCGAAGATCTTCTTTGCCGGTTTGACCGTGACCGAGTCCTTGGAGACGAAAGTCTTGTGGTTCTGCTTGCCGGTGAAGCGGGTGCCGGACGGCAGCGTGACGGACTTGTCCGGGTCCTCGTTGTGGACGACCATCAGCCCGCCGGCCTTGGTGACGTCGCCCTTGAGCTTCTCGTAGCGCCTGGTGCCGCCCGCGAACAGCAGGTTGCCGTCGGCCAGGTGGATGTGGCCGGTGCAGAACAGGTCGGCCGGGGTCTTGATTTCACGGTAGTTGTTCTTGACCGGGTCCCAGACGACGGAGCGGAAGTTCTTCGCGTCGAAGTTGTCGAGGTTGTTGCCCGACCCGGCTACCAGCAGCACCTTGCCGGTCGGCAGGAGGGCCCCGTGGATGGTGTTCTGCCGGAAGTCCTTCGGGACGTCGACGAGGTCCCAGTGCCCGTTGGCGGATTTGTACTCCGGCTTGTTGATCTTGTAGGTGTGGTACTTCTCGCTCCCGAAGCGGTACAGCCACGGCCCGTTCATCCCCGCCAGTGCGAGCACCACCACGGTGCCGACTGCTAAACGACGGACGCGACGGCGTGCGCCAAGGTCACTCATGTCCTGCATCCCCCCGGAATGTCTGCACGCTCTGATCGTTGACCCGTGCTCACGGCAAGGGTCGACGACGCCGTCGGATCGGCTGTCGCCACGACCCGGACATCTTATTTTGCACTATGCAAAAGATGCCCCAAAGCCATGTAACAGGTGCGATATCGACGCCCTGGGGTGGTGAAGTGGAAGGCGTGCGGTGCCGGTTGGTGCATCGACTCAGGGAACGACGGACCGGGCGGGACGACCAGGACAGGAAGAAGCCGCTGACGTCTTCCGACGAGCGGGCAGGAACTCCCGGCACCAGCGGGGCACCTCTGACGTGCAGTCGGCCGGTCACCCCGGCGCCGCGCAACCCCGACTGTCTTCTGCGGGCGCAGCCGGAAGGCGAACGAGGTGACCACACCGATGTTTCCGCCACCGCCTCGCAACGGCTCTGAGAAGCTCCGGGTGATCCTCCTCCGACAGTGACGAAGGCGCCTTGCCAGCCACTTCTCTTGAACTGCCCCGAGGGAAGACGTCGTTCTCTGACAGGGCCGAGGAACAGGCGGTTCCGCAGCCGCAGATGTTGTTGCTGAGGTCAGTTCCCGGCCAGCAGGTGCCGAACGACGTATCCGGCGGAGTCCACTCCGGAGCTGCCCCCTTCGACCAGGGCGGCCACGGCGATGCGGGAGTTGTACGCGGTCAGCCAGCCGTTGGTGTGGTCGCCCTCTTCGGCGGTGCCCGTCTTCGCGCCGACGCCCGCGAGTCCGCCGAGTCGTGGTGCGGCGGTGCCGCTGGTGGCCACGGAGCGCATCATCGACTGCAGGTAGCCGGCCGTACGAGCGGACATGGACCGGGGCGCGTTGTCCTGATGCTGTCCCGGCAGGATGACCGGCTGCTTGAAGCCGACGTCGCGCACGGTCGCCGCCACGGACGCCATGAACAGCGGGGTGGCCGTGACCTGGCCCTGGCCGATGAACTGGGCCGCCTGGTCGCCGCCCTGCACGTCCGCCGGGATGCTCGGGTCGGTGGTGGCGACCCCGCCGCCGATCGACCAGCTGCCCATGCCGAAGACGTTTACGGCCTCGTCGTGCAGGGCGGAGGCGTCTGCGTTGCGGACGAGGTAGTGGAAGCCGTCCTTGATGAAGGAGGTATTGCACGACACGGTGAAGCCCTGGGCGATCGTGGAGCCGGGATTGGCCCGCACCCCGGGGTCGTTGTGGAACAGCTGACTGTTGGCCATCAACGAGTCCGTGCAGGGGGCGGGGCTGCTTGGGGCGAGGCCAGCCTGGTCGAACAGGGCCGCAGAGGTGATGATCTTCATGGTGGAGCCCGGCGACTTGATGCCGTTGATGGCGATATCCCCATCCTCACCGGTGTGGGCGATCGCGAGGATGTGGCCGGTTCTCCAGTCGAGTGCCACGGTTCCGGTGGGTTTGCCCTGAAGGTGGGAGTCTTTCACTGCGTTCTCGGCCACCGCCTGGAGCGTGGCGTCGATGGTCGTCTTGATGACCGGGGCTCGCCCTTTGGAGAAGACCTTCAGCGTCCTCAAACCCGCACCGGCGTCGTCGACTATGGCTACGCCCGTGCCGGTGCTGCCACCGGTCGGCTCCGCGTTCTTGCGGATCGTCGCCACGATGTCCCGCAGTGACGGGAAAGCGGACCTG